>DATNNI010000412.1:0-4007 GCA_035601915.1 Xanthobacteraceae bacterium | reverse complement strand
AGGTGGAAGAGCGGAAGCGCCGTGGCCATGGCCAAAGCATAATCTAACCGCACCGAAGACGCAGCGGCTCCCTCACGCGCTCAAAAGCTTTGCACAAAAAAGCAGTGGCCCACCGTTTAGGCGGGCCACTGCGACTAAGCTCGTTGCGTTAGCGTCCGGCGCCGCCTTGCTGGCCGCCCTGGCCGGGCTTGTTCTGGCCGCCGTGCTGGCCGCCTTGACCGCCCTGGCCACCTTGATGCTGCTGACCCGGCCGGTTCTGCGTGCCTTGGCCACCCTGGCCGCCCTGGCCGCCCTGTCCGCCTTGGCCGCCTTGCTGCGAACCTTGCTGCTGCTGGTTACGCTGCGGGTTCGGGTTCTGTTGCTCGTTCGCCATTGGGAGATTCTCCGATGGCTTGTTTGGGAAACCACCCCCGCCGCAACGGTATCAATGCCCGGAAAAAACTAAAGCTCCGAAAGCCGGTGACTGCCGATACGGTCAACGAATTGTAACTGCGGAATAAAAGGTGTGTAACGCCAAAGACCCGGCGCATGGAACCGCGCTCGCGGCCTGCGTTGTCGGCGGCAGAAGCCCCTGTTAGAAAGTTCCGTGGGATTCGGAATGCGGCGGACGCATGGAATATTTCGTCCAGCAGCTCATCAACGGCGTAACGCTCGGTTCGATCTATGGCTTGATCGCCATCGGCTACACGATGGTCTACGGGATCATCGGCATGATCAATTTCGCCCACGGCGACATTTTCATGGTTGGTGCGTTCCTCGCGCTCATCGCCTTCCTCGTTCTCGTCGCTTTTGGAATCACCGCCGTTCCGTTGGCGCTGCTGATTGTCCTTCTCGTTTCCATGGCGCTCACCGCGCTCTACGGCTGGACTGTTGAGCGCATCGCCTATCGGCCGCTCCGGGGTTCGTTCCGCCTGGCGCCGCTCATCTCCGCCATCGGCATGTCGATCGTCTTGCAGAATTACGTGCAAATCGCCCAAGGCGCCCGGGTGAAACCGCTGCCGCCGCTCGTGCAAGGCGGCTACACGCTGTTCGAGGGCAATAATTTTGCCGTGCGGCTTTCCAATATTCAGATCATCGTCGTGGTCGCCACCATCGTGTTGATGGCCGGATTTTCTTATCTGGTGGCGCGCACCCGCTTGGGACGCAACATGCGCGCCTGCGAGCAAGACCTTAAAATGGCGGCGCTCGTCGGGATCGACGTCGATCGCACGATCTCGCTGACCTTCGTCATCGGCGCGGCGCTGGCCGCGGTCGCCGGACTGATGTTTCTGCTCTATTACGGCGTGGTCGATTTCTTCATCGGCTTTCTCGCCGGCGTGAAGGCGTTCACCGCCGCCGTTCTCGGCGGCATTGGCTCGCTGCCCGGCGCGATGATCGGCGGCATTCTGATCGGCCTCATCGAAACAATGTGGTCGGCGTATTTTTCCATCGAATATAAAGACGTCGCCGCCTTCGCGATCCTGATTGTCGTCCTGATTTTCCTCCCGACCGGCATTATGGGCCGGCCTGAAGTCGAGAAGGTGTGAGCGATCCCTCGCCGGCGCCGCGTGTAGAAGGGCCCGCCGGCGCGCGGGTCGATCTGCTCGCCGCCCTGAAAGAAGCCGCGATTGCCGCGTCCGTGGCGTTCGGCCTGTTCGGGTTGCTGATCGGCGTTCGCACCGAGCAAGGCCCGAGCGGCGCGCTCGTCATCGCTACGCGATTTGGCCCGCTTGCGGCGTTTGTGGCGGCGGCATTTGCCGGCCGTTTTATTTTTGCCGTGACGCGTCACCGCTTCACGTTTCCGGCGATGCTGTTCGCATCGCCCGCCGTCAAAAGAACCGGCGCGGTTGCCTCGTCCTATCTTGCCGCGGTCTTTCTGATTTTCGCGCTTGTGGTTCCCGTCGTGTTTTACGGCAACCGTTATTTGCTCGACCTCGCCATTCTCATTGTCACATACATCATGCTCGGTTTTGGCTTGAACATTGTCGTTGGGCTGGCCGGGCTTCTCGATCTTGGTTATGTCGCCTTCTATGCCGTGGGCGCCTATTCTTATGCGCTGATCGCGCAAGATTTCGGTCTGTCGTTCTGGGTATGCCTGCCGCTTGCCGGCATCCTTGCCGCGTTCGCCGGGCTCCTGCTCGGCTTTCCGGTGCTGCGGCTGCGCGGCGACTACCTTGCCATCGTCACGTTGGGCTTCGGCGAGATCATCCGTTTGGTGCTGCTCAATTGGCAGAACTTGACCGGAGGGCCGAACGGCATTTCCGGAATCCCGCGGCCGTCATTCTTCGGCCTGCCGTTCACCGCGGGCGAAAACGGTTTCGCCGCGACGTTCGGTCTGCATTATTCGCCGACCCACCGCATTGTGTTTTTGTATTATGTCATTCTCGCGCTGGCGCTGTTGACCAACTGGGTCACGCTGCGGTTGCGCCGTCTGCCGATCGGCCGCGCCTGGGAAGCGTTGCGCGAAGACGAGATCGCGTGCCGCGCGCTCGGCATCAATACCACCACCACCAAACTCACTGCCTTCGCCATGGGCGCGATGTTCGGCGGCTTCGCCGGGGCCTTTTTCGCCACGCGGCAGGGCTTCATTAGTCCGGAATCGTTCTCCTTTACCGAATCGGCATTGGTCTTGGCGATCGTTGTGCTGGGCGGCATGGGCTCGCAACTCGGTGTTGCGCTGGCCGCCACCATCATGCTCGGCGGGTTCGAAGTGTTTCGCCAATTCGACCAATACCGCATGCTGGTATTCGGCGCCGCCATGGTCGCGATCGTGATTTACCGGCCGCGCGGCCTGGTATCCACGCGTAAAGCTTCAGTGTCGCTGCATCGCCGCCGCAACATCCCCACCGACACGGTGGACCGAACGCAAAGCCTGGGGCCGGCATGAGCGCATCGCCGGTTCTCAAGGTGGAACATCTCACCATGCGTTTCGGCGGCCTGACCGCCGTGAGTGACCTGAGCTTCGATGCCGGCGAACGTAAGATCACCGCGCTGATCGGCCCGAACGGCGCCGGCAAAACGACTTTGTTCAATTGCATCACCGGCTTCTACAAGCCGACCGTCGGGCGATTGCGGCTCATGCATCCCGGCGGCGAGACATTCCTGCTTGAGCGGCTGCAGGAATTTCGGATTGCCAAAGACGGCCGCGTTGCCCGCACATTTCAGAACGTCCGGCTGTTCGCGGGAATGACGCTTCTGGAGAATCTTATTGTCGCTCAGCACAACAAGCTGATGGCCGCTTCGGGATTTACGGTGCTCGGACTCGTCGGCTCGCCGTCCTATGCGCGTTCCGAGGCCGAAGCCATCGAGAAAGCCCGCTATTGGCTCGATCGCGTCGGCCTGACCGATCGTGCCGACGACCCCGCCGGCGCCCTGCCCTACGGCGCGCAGCGTCGCCTCGAACTGGCGCGCGCCATGTGCACTGATCCGGTGCTGTTGTGTCTCGACGAGCCGGCAGCGGGTCTGAATAATCGCGAAAGCGCCGAACTCAATGGCTTTTTGCGCGCGCTCCGCGACGAGCACGGCATTTCGATCCTTTTGATCGAACACGACATGGGAGTCGTGATGGAGATTTCCGATCGCATCGTCGTGCTGGACTACGGCATAAAAATCGCGGACGGGACGCCGGACGAGGTGCGCAACAATGCCGGCGTCATCGCCGCCTACCTTGGAGTGAGCGACGAAGCGGCGCTCGCGTCCGAGGCGAAGCGAATGTGAAGCGCAATGAGCGAGCCGTTGCTGAGCCTTCGCGGCGTCAAAGCCTATTACGGCAATGTCATCGCCCTTAAGGGCGTCGACCTCGACGTCAATGAAGGGGAGATCGTCACCCTGATCGGCGCCAACGGCGCCGGCAAATCGACGCTGATGATGACGGTCTTCGGCGACCCGCGCGCGCGCGAAGGACAAATCCACTTCGCCGGCCAGAATATTACGGCACTGCCGACGCATGAGGTGGCGAAGCTTCGTATCGCCCAATCGCCCGAGGGGCGGCGCATTTTTCCGCGCATGACCGTGATGGAAAACTTGCA
>DATNNI010000411.1:0-3450 GCA_035601915.1 Xanthobacteraceae bacterium | reverse complement strand
ATTGCCGACGCGATGGGTGCCGCGCGAGGCGAAACTGCCCATGCAATGCGGTCCGGTATCGGAATCGGCGGTATCGACATAGACGTCCTCGACCGGAACGCCGAGCGTCTCGGCGCAAATTTGCCGCGTCACCGATTTCATGCCCTGACCGAGATCGATCGAGGACAGCGACACCGTGAACTTGCCGCTCGGATTGGAATGCACCAGCGCCTGACTCGGGTCGCCGCCGAGGTTCATGCCGATGGGATAGTTGATTGACGCGATGCCGCGCCCGCGATGCCTGGTCATGGTCAGCGTCTCCTTGAGCCGAACACAGAGGAAAACCGCACAGCGCCATGCGAGGCAGGTTGCGGCGCGGGCGGTGGCGGAGCCACCGGAGGAGCTGCCGGTTGCAGCGGCGCGGGTCCGGCAGCCGGCGGCGGTGCGCGATCGTAGGACGTGCGCTGCTGCGCGGGAGGGCGCGCCGGCGCGGGCGAACTCGCGGCCGGAAGCGGTATCAAGGCGCGTTCGCCGCCGCCATTCTTGAGCGAGGACATCCGCTTGAATTCCTCGCGCAACGGCCATTTCGACTTCTCGGCGGCGACCTGCACGCATTCGATCAGCGCGGTGTTCTTGGCTTCGCGCCGGTGCGCCTTCATGTCGCCATCGCGATAGGCGTTGAGGATGCGGAACTCCATCGGGTCTATGCCGACGAGATGGGCAAGCTTGTCCATCTGGCATTCGATCGCGAAATCCATCGCGGTGACCCCGAAGCCGCGCATCGCCGTCGCCGGCGTGCGGTTGGTGAAGACGCAATAGATGTCGCCATGAACGTTCGGGATGGTATAGGGCCCGGGCAAATGCGCCGCGCACTTGACCACGGCATAACTCGACAGCCGGGTGTAGGCGCCGCTGTCGAAATAGGCCCGCACCTTGCGGGCGACGATGCGCCCGTCGCGCGTCATGCCGTCCTTCAGGTAGATGCGTTCGGCGCCGCGCGGCGGCCCGAATTGCATCTCCTCCTCGCGGCCGAAAATGTAGCGCACCGGGCGGCCGGTCAGCATCGCGCCGAGGATGGACAGCGGCTCGGTCAAGGTATCGACCTTGCCGCCAAAGCCGCCGCCGACGGTTCCGCCGATGAAATGAAAGGTGTTCGAGGGAACGTCGAGGATCTTGGCGCAGGTGTCGAGCGAAAAGAACAGTGCCTGCGTCGAGGTGTAGACCACATAGCGGCCGTTGGTGTCGGGGGCTGCGATCGAGCCGTTGGTCTCGGTCGGCGCATGCTCGATCGGCGACATCTGATAGCGCTGCTCAAGCACATGGTCCGCGCCGGCGAAGGCGCGCTCGACATCGCCAAAGCGCAGTTTCTGGTGATCGTAGATGTCGTGATAGATGAACGTGTTCTTCGGATAGGTTTCGTTGACCACCGGCGCACCGGCCTTCAGCGCCTCCTCGACGTCGAACACCGTGGGCAGCGGCTCATAGTCGACGCGCACCTTGGCGATCGCCTCATAGGCCTCGCGGGGGCTGTCGGCGACGATCGCGACGACCGGCTCGCCCTTGTAGCGCACCTTGTCCACCGCCAGCGTCGGCTCGTCGTCCTTGCCGAAATTGATCAGGCTGAGCAGCGTGTTTAGGTTGCGTGGGATATCCGCGCCGCGGATGATCCGGCGCACCACGGAGGAGCGCTCGGCCTCGACGGTGTCGATGCGCCGGATGCGCGCATGCGCATGCGGGCTGCGCAACACCTTCAGATGCAGCATGCCCTGCAATTTGTGGTCGTTGAAATAAATCGAGGTGCCGGTGACATGGCCCAGCATATCCTGGCGCTGGGTGCCCTTGCCGATCTCCTTGAGATTGTCGTCACGTTCGTCGGCGAAAATGTCCTTGCGCAGTTCCAGCATGGCGCGATCCTTCAGGCCCGGGCGCGGCCGCCCGAGGCGGCGGCGAGCACGGCGTTGATAATGGGTTCGTATCCGGTGCAACGGCAAATATTGCCGGCGATCGCGTTGACGACGTCGGCGCGGGTCGGCGACGGATTGTGATCGAGCAGCGCCTTTGCCGCCATCAGCATGCCCGGTGTGCAATAGCCGCACTGGGCGGCGAAGTGCTCCATGAAGGCGCGTTGCAGCGGGTGCAGGTTCGCTCCATCCTTGAGGCCGTCCAGCGTTTGCACCGAACGGCCTTCCACAGCCTCCGCCAGCGTCAGGCAGGAGAGGTGGGCCTCGCCGTCGATCAGTACCGTACAGGCGCCGCATCCGCCCTGGCCGCAGCCGAATTTGGGCGTCATATCGCCGATGAGATCGCGCAAGGTAGAGAGCAGATTGGCGCCGCCGTCTACAAAGACCGCGACATCGCGGTCGTTGTGACGAAATTGCAGGGCGGTCTTGGCCATGGGCTGTCCTTGTCGGCTTTCTTTATGAGTTTTCTCATTCCTGGCCGGTGAGCAGGCGGCGCAGATGGACGCCGATCACCTCGCGCCGATACCAGGCGCTGGCGTACGAATCATTGGTCGGCGAAGTGCCTTCGGTGGCGGCGACAACCGCAACACCGACGCTCGCAGCATCGAGCGCGCGCCCTTCGATCGCACGCTCGGCCGCCTTGGCGCGAACCGGCATCGCCGCCATCGCACCATATGCGATGCGCGCACCGACGACGCGGCCGCCGCTGGCGGGAAGAAGGGCTGCGAGCGTCACCAGCGACCCGCCTTTCGGCTTGATGCGCGAGATTTTGCGATAGCGAAACGCCTCTCCATGGGGACGCTGGCAGGAGACGGAGAGCACCAGCGCACCGGGCTGGCGATCGCGCCCGGCGAGAAATTCCTCGATCGGCACGTCGCGCGCGCCGTAGCCGCCCTGCACCGCAACGGTGGCGTCGAGCGCCAGCAGTGCTACGGCGAAGTCGCCGAACGGCGTTGGCGCGAAGAGATTGCCGCCAACCGTGCCCATGTTGCGCACGGCGGGGCCGCCGATCGAGGCGGCGACGGGGTGGAGAAACCCGAGCTCACGCTCGGCGAGAACGCGGGCGAAGGTGACGCCGGCACCGATCGTGATGCGGGAATTGGCGAACTCGATTTGCGTCAGGGACCGGTCGGTCGCCCGCACCACCGTCGAAACCGAGAGATCGCCTTCGTTGAGCGCGCGCATCACCAGCGTGCCGCCGCCGAGATAACGCGCGTCGCGCTCCGACGAAAGTGCGGCAGCCGCTTCTCCCGAGGTTGCGAAAGTCTTCACCGTTACCGGCATGATTTTGTCTCCGCGATCATGCGGCCCCCTTGAGATGCTGGCGGATCGCTTCGAAGCCGGCCTGATAGATCTGCTCGCCCACCATTTCGGTGATCTCGGCTGCGTCAGCGGGCCGCGTCGTGAAGCGCGACTCCCAATGCCAGAACGTGCGATCGCCGTCCGTCACCGGCAGCAATCGGACATGCGCGACATAATTGAACATCGGAATCGGCGTATCTAGCAGGCA
>DATNNI010000410.1:0-3565 GCA_035601915.1 Xanthobacteraceae bacterium | reverse complement strand
GAGCCCGCGCTGGCAATTGGTGATCGAGTAAAACACCGCCGTCGTCGCCTTGTCAGGTTCGACGATCTCGCGTTTGTCGGCAAGAACCGGTGCGATCGCGCCGGCAATCTCGCGGGTCAGCGCGATTTCGACGAAAATCAGCGGCTCATCGACCAGCGCCGGATGAAAGAAGGCATAACAGCGCCGATCGGGCAGATCGATGCGGCGGCGCAAATCGTCCCAGTCGCGAATCTGATGCACGGCCTCGTAGCGGATGATCTTTTCCAGGATCATGGCCGGCGTCGACCAGTCGATGCGGCGCAACACCAGGAAGCCGCGGTTGAACCACGACGAGAACAAATGAATAAAGTCGGCGTCGATCTCGGCGAGATCCTCGCGATGATCCATCGCGTCCATGAGCTGCTCGCGCATCCGCACCAGCGCGGCGGTTCCGCCGGGCGCGAGATTGAGCCGGCGGAAAAGCTCGAGCCGGCGCGGCTCGCTGGCCTCATGGAGTTCGCCGGCGGTTTTGGCGGACGGCGTCTGCCGCCAGGCGGCGATCGCGGCTTCGATGCGCGCGCGGTCGTGTCCGAAGGTTTTCGCCAGCGTTTCGAAAAAGGCGATTCGCGGCCCGGTGGTTAACACCGAATATTCCGCCAGAATCTGGTCGGCAAGCGCAACGCCGGAAGCCTCGCCGCGGCCGGACAACAGCGCCTCGCAGAGTTCGCCCAATCCGTCCGGGCGCCGCGCGCCCTCGCGGCGCTCGCGTCCGATCAAAGCGCGGCCACGCTCGGCGATGCTTTGCAGCATCTCGCCAAAAAAAGAAGTATTCAGCGCCACCATGGTCCCGTCATTTGCCCGGCAACAAAGAGCTAATGGCCGCCGGCCGCGATGACAAGCTTGCCGCATCGGCGGCGCCTAGACAAAATCATCCTGCTTTGTCAGTTAAGATTTACGCGGCCGTACACCGCGACTAACCGAGGGGCATCAATGCCGGGTCCATTGCACGGTCTGCGCGTGCTTGAGCTTGCCCGTATCCTGGCCGGACCGTGGGCGGGCCAAATCCTCGCGGATCTCGGCGCCGACGTCATCAAGGTCGAGCGCAAAGGCGCCGGCGACGACACCCGCGCGTGGGGACCCCCATTTGTCGAGGCCGCCGACGGCGGCCATCTCGGCGCCGCCTATTTCCACGGCACCAACCGCGGCAAGCGCTCGATCGAACTCGATTTCGAGAGCGACTACGGCCGCCGCATTGTCAAAAAACTCGCGGCGCGTTCCGACGTGTTGATCGAGAATTTCAAGGTCGGCGGCCTGGCCAAGTTCGGGCTCGATTACAAAAGCCTCGCGCCCGACAACCCGCGGCTGATCTATTGCTCCGTCACCGGCTTCGGCCAGGACGGCCCCTACGCGTCGCGAGCGGGCTATGACCTCATGGCGCAAGGCATGGGCGGATATATGGGCCTCACCGGCGCCGCCGACGGCGAGCCGATGCGCATTGGCGTGCCGGCCTCGGACCTGTTCACCGGCGTCTACTCGGTGGTCGGCATCCTCGCGGCGCTGGCGCGGCGGGAAAAAACCGGACGCGGCGGCCTCGTCGATACCGCGCTGGTCGACTCCACCGTCGGCACCCTCGCCAACCAGGCGCTCAATTATCTGGTGTCCGGCACCGTGCCGCACCGCATCGGCAACGCCCACCCGAACATCGTTCCCTATCAGGTGTTTCCGGTCGCCGACGGTGAAGTCATCATCGCCTCGGCCAATGACAGCCAATTTGTCAAAGTGTGCGGCGCGTTGGGCGTACCCGAACTCGCCAACGATCCGGCCTACAAGGACAACAAAGGCCGGCTGTCGCGGCGCGCCGAACTGGTAGGCCACCTCGCCGAGCTGACCAAAAAATTCCGCCGCGCGGAGCTTCTGGAAAAGCTCGAAGCGGTCGGCGTGCCGGCCGGTCCGATCAACGACCTCGAACAGGTGTTTTCCGATCCGCAAGTCGTTCACCGCGGCATGCGCATTTCGCGCCCGAGCGCGGCCGCCAAAGGCGGCGCCATTCCCGGCCTGCGCACCCCGATCATGATCGACGGCGCGCCGATGGCGGCGGAACATCCCTCGCCGCGGCTCGGCGAACACACCGAGGAAATTTTGCGCGAGATCGGGGAAGCGTGATCGTACGGCGAAGTTGGAGTTGGGCTTTTTGCGCTTGCCGTCCTATTGCTTAGGCGGCGCAGCAGGGGCCGGGCTCCCGGGCGGCGGTTCGGCCATGGCTTTTGCCTTGGCTGCGGCACGACGGGCCTTAAAGTATGCCACGCATGAAGGCGACAGCTCCGCGCGGTGGGACCGCAAGCACTTTCTGGCCTCGGTGGCTTTCTGGTCCGGGCAAAAGCTCGCAAGATCGGTGCCACAAGCCGCTTTCATTTTCGGGACTACCGGCGCGGCTGCGTCGCCTGGCGGAGAAGCCGTAGCGGCCGGTGGTGGTGACGGCTTGTCCTGAGCGGTCGCTATTTGCATAGCTGCCACCAGCATTACGGACATCGCCGCGGCGACGAGAGCAAATTTGTTCGAACGAGATTTCATTGGCGTTCATCTCCCGACTATCAGCTTTTTCCGCGCCAGGGCGCGTTAGCGTGTAGTCACCCCGAGGCATAATCAATAACACGCGTTCGCTCACGTCTGGAAGGGGTCTTGGCCGTGTCAAAACGCTTGTTGGAGAAGGTCATTAGTGGCAGCAGCAACGATGCGGGGAGTTTCCGCGGCTTGCCTATGCCGTGATTGCGGCTATCAGCTGCTGAGCACCGATGATGTTCATCACTCTGGTGAGGTTGTAGGCCAGGACGTGGAGTGCCATTTCGCTGGCGACTTTGGGCAAGCTTTTCATCAAGAAGTGCGTCGCTCCCATTCGCATTTTCAGAGTGCCGAAGGGATGTTCGACCGTCTCGCGGCGTTGCCGCATGGCTTGGGGGTTCTTGTCGAGCCGCTTCTGCACCGCCTCCAGCACATGCTCATGCTCCCATCGCGTAATCCGCCGTTCCTTGCCGGATGTGCAGCGAGGTTTGAACGCACAGTCACGGCAGGCATTGGTCCAATAGCGCCGAAGCTGCTGCCCATCCTCCTCGTTGGTGTAGTGGTAGTTCAGCTTTTTGCCGGCCGGGCAGCGGTAGACATCCTCGTCGAGGAGATAGACAAAGTCCTGTTTGCCGAAGCGACCCCGTGCCTCCATACCTGATGTCATCGGTTTAGGCATCGTCACCGCAATTCCCGCCTTGTCACACGCGAAGATTTCCTCGCCGCTGTAATAGCCCCGATCGGCAACAGCTTCGAGTTCGTCAACTCCGAGGATGTCTTTCGCCCTGGAAGCAATGTTGGCGCCAGGCGTTGCATCTCAACTTCGAGTTTGACCAACTTTTCCTTCAAATGTTCGGCTTTTACTGCCAGCTCCTCCGACGGCTCCTGTCGGTCAGCGGTGTCGAGCTGCGCCAGATAGCGCGCCACGCTCTCCTCCAACTGTGTCCGCCGCCGCTCCACCTTATTACGCGTAAAGTTCTTGTCGCGGTTATTAACTGCCTTGAACTTGCTGCCATCAATTGCAACG
>DATNNI010000409.1:0-6553 GCA_035601915.1 Xanthobacteraceae bacterium | reverse complement strand
ACGCCGCCGCCGAGACGATCGATCAGGCAAGTCACCTCCTGCAAGCCGGTGCCTGAAGCACCCACCAGGCCGATGTCGCCGCGGCGTACTGCATTGGCAAAGCCGAGCGGAATGCCATTGACGATGGCGGTGCCGCAATCGGGCCCCATGACAATGAGATCGTGAGCTTGCGCATAGCGCTTGAGCGCGACTTCATCGGCGACCGGCACGTTGTCGCTGAACAACATGACGTTGAGCCCAAGCCGCAGCGCTTTAAGCGCCTCCGCGGCCGCGTAGTCGCCCGGCGTGGAAATCAGCGCGAAATTAGCGGCCGGCATTGCCGCCAAGCCCATTTCGATGCTGCGTGGCGGTTCGTCTCGCACGCCGTCGGCCGTGCTTGCGACGGGCTCTTGGTTGAGCGCGCCTTCGGCATCGTCGAGCGCCGCGGTAAGCGCCTTCTCGTCGTCGCCGTCGAGGGCAATCAGCAAATCGTTTGGGCTCGCCGCGACCGCGTCTTGCAGCAGGCCGGCCTCACGCAACAGCGCCAAATTATTCGCCGACGCCATCACCGCGGAGGCTTGGCGAACCCCCGGCAACTTGGAAATGCGGGCCGAGACCTGCATCAGCGCCACGGAGTCGCGGTAGAAATTGCGAATTATTTTGGCGGTTTGCGGCATTTCCTCGCTCCCCCCGCTACCGCCGCCCAAGACAGCAGCCCAAAATAGCAGCACTTTGCCTTTGGTTTGTGCGTGCAGTATTGTATACTAAGTTGGATACCATACGAGGGCAAGGCGGGCATGAAAAATGCTGGCGTTTCTCGAGGGACCGTCGAAGTTGTACTGCCAATGGGTGACTCTCTCGATATTTCCGAATTAGCGGCCTGCTACCGCAGCGGGACGCTGACGCCTTCCGAGCTGGTCGAGCGCGTGCTCGCCCGCATTGCCGCGCGTGGCGACGATCGCGTTTGGATCGAGCTCGCCGGCCGCGACGAGTTGCTTGCATCGGCACGCCGGCTGGAAGCTGACGGTCCAACGGGCAAACCGCTTTACGGCATTCCCTTCGCTATCAAGGACAATATAGACCTTGCCGGACATACGACTACCGCTGCGTGCCCGGCCTTCGGTTATCAAGCCGCGCAATCTGCGGAGGCGGTGCAGCGGCTGGTCGATGCCGGCGCGCTCCCAATCGGGAAAACCAATCTCGACCAATTTGCGACGGGCTTAAGCGGCACGCGATCGCCCTACGGCGCTCCGTCGAGCGTGTTTCGGGACGGCTATATTTCCGGCGGTTCCAGTTCCGGCTCCGCAGTGGCGGTTGCCGCGGGGTTGGTCAGTTTCGCCTTGGGTACCGACACCGCGGGGTCGGGGCGGGTCCCGGCGGCGTTCAATAATGTGGTCGGGCTAAAGCCGACGCGCGGCCTTGTCAGCACACGCGGCACGGTCCCGGCGTGTCGCTCGCTCGACTGCCTCTCCATTTTTGCGCTGACCACCGGCGATGCCGCGACGGTGTTGCACGCCATGTCGGGTTTCGATCCCGCCGATCCGTTCGCGCGGCATGCGCAGCCCTTGGCCGTCGCCGCGTCGCATCAGATTGCGGGCTGTCGTTTCGGCGTGCCGCGCGCCAGTCAGCTTGAATTTTTCGACAACAGCGACGGCGAGCAACTGTTCACGGCAATGCTGCGCACCATCGAGCGGCTCGGCGGCAAATTGGTGGAAATCGATTTTGCGCCGTTCCTTGAAGCGGCGCAGCTCCTCTATCACGGCCCGTGGATCGCCGAACGCTACGTCGCCATCCGCGACTTCTTCGACCGTCATCGGGACGACATATTTCCGGTGACGCGGCAAATCATCGAGGCGGGACGAAAGCCGAGCGCCGCGGACGTTTTCAACGGCTACTACCGGCTCAAAGAACTGCAAGCCGCCACGCGAGCCATCTGGCAATCGATGGACGTGATGATAACGCCTACGGCCGGCCGTCAATACGCCATCAAAGAAATGCTGGCGGATCCGATCAAGCTTAATAATGCGCTCGGCTACTACACCAATTACGTCAATCTGCTCGATTTATGCGCCGTCGCCGTGCCCGCCGGAATGCAAAGCGATGGACTGGCTTTCGGCACGACGCTGATCGCGCCATCCTGGCATGACGAAGCGCTCTGCGCGCTCGCCGATGTTCTGCACCGTTCGCAAGACCTTCCACTCGGCGCTACGCAAACAAGACTAGCGGCAACGCCGAAGCTCGCCGGAACCGCCAGCGGGCTCATTCAAGTCGCGGTTTGCGGCGCGCACATGTCGGGGCTGCCGCTCAACAAGGAATTGAGCGAACGCGGAGCGCGCCTGGTGCGCGCTTGCCGAACTGCCGCCGGCTATCGGCTGTTCGCGTTGCCCGGCGGGCCGCCGGAACGCCCGGGTCTTCTACGCGGCGACAGCGGCGCCGCCATCGAGGTTGAGGTTTGGGAAATTCCCGTGGCCGCCTTCGGCAGCTTTGTCGGCGGAATACCCGCGCCGCTCGGTATTGGCAGCATCGAGCTTGAGGATGGATCGCGCGTTAAGGGCTTTTTGTGCGAGGCGCACGCGACCAAAGGCGCCCGCGACATCACCGAGTTCGGAGGTTGGCGCAAGTATCTAGCCAGACAACACGCCGCCGCCTAACCGGCGCTTTCTTGGGGAGGGAAGTCATGTCGAGCGTACGCGCTGAGCCATACGAATTTGTTTTTCAGCTCGAACACGTTGCGCTCGTCGTTATCGACATGCAGCGCGACTTCGTCGATCCGGGCGGATTCGGCGAGGCGCTCGGCAACGATGTGTCGTTGCTGCGCAAGGCGATAGTGCCGACCGGACGCGTGCTCGAAGCCGCGCGCAAGGCCGGAATTCTCGTTATCCATACCCGCGAAGGACATCGCGCCGACCTCAGCGATCTGGCGCCCGCGAAGAAAGCGCGCGGCCGGCTCAAGACCGGCATCGGCGACCCCGGGCCGATGGGCCGCATCCTTGTGCAAGGCGAATACGGTCACGACATCATCGACGACCTAAAGCCCGCGCCCGGCGAACCGGTCGTCGATAAGCCCGGCAAGGGCGCGTTCTACGCCACCGATCTCGATACCATCCTGCGCACCCGCGGCATCCGCCAGCTCATCGTCTGCGGGGTGACCACCGAAGTCTGTGTCAACACCACCGTCCGCGAAGCCAACGATCGCGGCTACGACTGTTTGGTGCTGGCCGACTGCGTCGCTTCCTACTTTCCGGAATTCCAGCGGGTCGCGCTGGAAATGATCAAGGCGCAGGGCGGCATTTTCGGTTGGGTCGGCAATTCAGCCGATTTCCTGCCCGCCTTAGCGGAGGCCAAGCGGGTCGCCGCGTAGCGGCGGGCGAATCACGAGAGTACGGGGGCGAAGCAAAGCAACCGGCCAAAACGAAGCCTAACTAAACAAAAGGGGAGGGGACTCATGTCGACACAACTCGTCGGAGATAAACAGGTACGCTGGTGGGTGCCGGGCGACTGGAACGGCTTTTTCGGACTCTTCACCAACGTTGTGCTCAATGTGATCGTCTTGACCGGGCTGTGTCTCGGAGTCGTCAAGATGCCCGACGACATCGTGTTCGGCCGTATTCTGCCGGCGTTGGGTATCGCGCTGCCGATCGGCAATCTCTACTACGCCTACCTTGCCTACCGCCTCGCCAAAGCCGAAGGGCGCAGCGACGTGACCGCGATGCCGTATGGGCCGAGCGTGCCGCATATGTTCATCGTGGTGTTCGTCATCATGCTGCCGGTCTATCTGAAAACGCAAAATGCGCTGCTTGCCTGGCAAGCCGGTCTCGCCTGGGCGTTCATCATCGGCATCATTGTGCTGATCGGCGCATTCATTGGCCCGACCATTCGCCGGCTCACGCCGCGCGCGGCGATGCTCGGCACCCTTGCCGGCATCTCGATCGCGTTCATTTCGCTGCGGCCCGCCTTCCAGATGTGGGAGGTGCCGTGGATCTCTTTCATCTCGCTCGGCATCGTGCTGATTGCCTGGACGGCGAATGTGCGGCTGCCCGGCGGCATACCGGGCGGGCTCGCGGCCGTCATCGTCGGCACGGTGATCGCCTGGGTGGCCGTCGCACTGGGATGGAGCGATATCGTCACCGGTGCACAGGTGTCGGCGTCGTTGAGCAAATTCGGCATTCACTTGCCGCTGCCGAGCGGCGACGTGATTGCCGGCCTCACCAACATTGCCCCACTCCTTGTCACCGCGATCCCGCTCGGCATTTATAATTTCACCGAGGGGATGAACAACGTGGAGAGCGCGTCGGCGGCGGGCGACAATTACAGCCTGCGCAATATTCTGCTCGCCGACGGCATCGGCGCGGTGGTTGGCTCGATCTTGGGCAGCCCGTTCCCGCCGGCCGTTTACATCGGCCATCCGGGCTGGAAGGCGGTGGGCGGGCGCATCGGCTATTCGCTCGCGACCGGCGTAGTGATCGCGCTGGTCTGCTTTCTCGGCCTCACCGCGCTTCTGTTGGCGGTGGTGCCGCTGGTCGCGATCCTGCCGATCCTTCTTTATATCGGCCTCGTGATCGGTGCGCAGGCCTTTCAGGCGGTGCCGGCGAAACACGCGCCGGCGGTGGTGCTGGCGATCATTCCGAATATCGCGGCTTGGGGCCAGACCCAGATCGACGGCGCGCTCAACGCCGCCGGCACCAGTGCGTCCCAGCTCGGGATGGCCAAGCTTGGAGCGACCGGGGTCGTCTACCACGGCATGGAACTCTTGGGCGGCGGCGCGGTGCTCGCCGGCCTGATGCTGGGTGCGATCGCCGCTTTCATTATCGACCGCGAGTTCATGAAGGCGGCGGCCTATTCGCTGGTGGCGGCCGTGCTGTCGTTCTTCGGCTTCATCCACGGTGCGCAGCTTGCTTGGATGGCCTCGCCGATGGTGGCGCTGGGCTACGTCTTGCTGGGCGCTATCTGCCTGAGTGTTGCGATGAGCGAACAGACTCACAGGGCCTGCGCCAAGACCGAATCGGCGCACGCCTGAAAGGGCGTCTCGGCGCAGGCGGCATAGCCATTCAACAGGCCGAAAATGCCGACTGCGCCTGAACTATGCCCGACCGCCAACGCCTTTTTCACGGCGTTGGCAACAACATCCTCGGAGCTGCCGGCGCAAATGCCGGCGGCGACGTCGGCGAGCCGTTCCGACACTTCGCCGTTCGCCGCTTCACTCAGGTAGAGGCCGCTCAAGTCGCTGGTGCGGGCAGTTAACGTGATAGGCGCGGGCGCAAGCGCCGCCGCAAAAGTTCGGCCGGCTGAGCAAGACCACAGCGCCGCGAAGATGCCGACCAAATAATCGTCTCCGGCCGGCGTCTTGCCTTCGCCGAGACCAATCAACTCGCCGATGACGCGCTCAGCCGAGCGCGGGTCACGAACTCGTATGGATTGGCTCAGCCCGTCGAGTTTCGCGCCGGCGATATCGCACAGCTCTTGACTGCGGCCGTCTTGCTCCAGCACGAGCCTCGCAGTCCGATAGGCTCGTGCCACCGCATCGCTGCGACAATCGAAGTTTAGCGCGGCGATGCCGCTGCGCCATTGCGGTGCGCCTCGCAGGTCGATGGCAAGCGCGCTACCGGCGAACCGGACGACGCCGCCGCGCTTGGCGCATTCGGCATTTGCCGAGAGAAGCTGCCGCAATGAGATATCTTCGGGCAGATCGAGGCTTACCCCGCGCGGCTGCCGTCCGAGCTCGCGGCCGAGAAAGCTAACGCACCCGCCCTCGGCGAGCTTGACGAGCGCGGCGCGCGCGTGAACTTCGGCGACCCGGCCGGCAAAATCACCGGCCGGCACGCCAACCCCGGTAGCGAGCGCGGCGATCCGCATGATTTAAGTTCAGGCGCTGGCGTAGGCGCGCGCCAGCGCTTCCTTGATCGAGTTGTTGACCACGTTGAGCGCCTCCTCGATGTTTCGCCGCAACGCGTTCCGTGCGCCGGCGGCGTCCCGCGCGCCGATGCGATCGAGAATGGCGAGATGCTGTTCGCAGGTATTTGCGACGCGGTTTGGCAGCGCGAAATCCATAGTGCGAAATAAATATAATCGCTCGTCGATGGCGCGGAGCTGGCGCATTAGCGTTGCGTTGTCGAGGAGCGCCGACAAACCTTCGTGGAATTGCGCATCAAGTTCGGCCAGGTCCTCCACGTCGGATGGCGGATCGTGCCGGACATTCTCCCAGGTCTCGATCATGACGCGAAGCTTATCCGCCGGCACGCCGCGCGTCGCCAGCGTCTCCACGGCGTAAAGTTCCAGCGCCAGGCGGACCTCGTACATCTCCTGTACGTCCTTCGCCTTCACCTGCCGCACAACATAACCCTGATTTTCGGTGCGGCGCACGAACCCATTGGCGGCGAGCACCCGCAACGCCTCCCGCACGGGGCTGCGGCTCACGCCGAATTCCTTGCACAGCGCGTCCTCCGTCAATCGATGATCGGGCGGATAGCGCCAGGTAATGATGCGCTCCTTGAGCGTCGCGACCAGCGACGAACTAAATGAGGGTAGTTTTCTGGGCACGGGCGGTTTCGTTGAAAGCGGTGAAGGATGGATGCCT
>DATNNI010000408.1:0-3173 GCA_035601915.1 Xanthobacteraceae bacterium | reverse complement strand
AGTCAAAGCGAATTTCGACAAAGTGGTGCTGGTGCCGACGGTGGTCGAAGCGATCGAGCAGCCGGCACCGGTGCATTTCGTCGTGCACGATGCAAGCGGCGCGGCCGTCGTGATCGAGCCGCTCGGCAAGACGCTGAAGATTTACGACAACCCGATCGGTGTCGTCACCAATTCGCCCACGTTCGACTGGCACATGACCAATCTGCGGAACTACGTCAATCTTACCGTCGACAACGTGCCGCCGCTCAACTTGGGCGGCATCAAGCTCGCGCAATTCGGCCAGGGCTCGGGCATGCGCGGGCTGCCCGGCGATTTCACGCCACCATCGCGCTTCGTGCGCGCCGTCGCCTTTTCGCAGTCGGCGCTGCCATCCGACACGGCGCCGCAGGCGGTGCTGCAGGCTTTCCACATCCTCAACAACTTCGATATTCCTTACGGCGCGGTGCGCGACACGCAAGGCGGCTCGATACACGCCGAAGCGACCGTCTGGACTAGCGCATCTGATCTGAAAAACCGGCGCTGGTATTTCAAGACCTATGACGATCAGTCGATCCGCGCCGTCGACCTCGCCAAGGCGTTGGCGGCGGCGCAAGGCAAGGTCCGCTTCATCAAGATGGAGCAGTCGCAGCCAATCGCCGACGTGTCGACCAACTTCAAATGACGGCGAGGCTTGGCAGCGCCGCATAAACGTCAAAAGCGCAGCTTTAAGAATGAAGCCTTGGCCTATAGAGGACATCGGCTGGAGCGACGGGTGCCGACGGTGTTCGCCGCAACAGGCACCGACGGGCGGTTTGCCCCGGCCCCGGCTCTGCGGTTCGAAGAATGGAGCTGACGCTGCTGAAAGCTCGACCGGCAACCCAGATCGTGCTGTTTCTCTGCACCGGCAACTATTACCGCAGCCGCTTTGCGGAAGAACTGTTCAACCATAAGGCTGCCGCAACCGGGACGCCGTGGCAAGCGCAATCGCGTGCGCTCGCGATCGAACGCGGCGCCAACAATGTCGGCCCGCTGTCGCCCTTTGCCATTCACGGCCTTGCGGCGCGCGGATGTTCAGCCAGGGAAGGCGGCCGCATGCCGCTTCAATGCGCCGCGGCCGATCTTGAAACCGCGCATCGGATCATCGCGCTCAATGAGCCGGAACATCGCCCGCTCGTGCGCACGCGCTTTCCCGAATGGGAATCGCGCGTGCAATTCTGGCAGGTGGAGGATGTGGAGTACGTCCGGCCCGAGGTCGCACTGGCCGCGATCGAAAAGCAAATCGATGCGCTGCTCGGTGCGCTTCGCGACTTGGCTCCGGCATGAAACTGCTATCGTTGCGCCGCTTTGGGCCTGCACTTTCATAACGGAGCGGGCGCTGCCGACTTAAAACTCAAAGCCACGCGAAACCCGGCGGTGATCCGCCGGTTTGTTCTGTGACTGGTGTCACAGAACCCTCGCCGGCGGAGGACTATTCTGGGTCGGTCGGCGGCAAAGAGGAGGAGCTTCCGGTGACGAGCTTACCCATAACCCGCGATCCGCCACGCTCGCTCTATCCTGTCCTCCGCACCCGCAACTTCGCTACCGGTTGGCTTCACGGCGTGGCGACCGATCGCAACCTCGTCATCATTGCCGCGCTGTGCCTCATTGGATTGCTGGTGACTTTGAACTTGATCTTCCGCTTTCCAAGCTTTCAGCCGAGCATGGAAGAGATCGCGCAAATTCTTGGATAGCCGCGAGATTAGTTATCAGCAGGAGTTCCCGGGAACCGCGATTCCCGCAAGCGCATGGTTTCGGCTGATATTTGACGCCGTCTCGGGCAGCAGACAGGCCTAATCGGCTGGACGATGGGAGGCGAGTGTGTGGGCCCGGAAAAGCAAAGGGGATAGCTTCACGAATGCGAATGAAGCCATCCCCTTTCGAAGATCCGTCAGCGGGGGCGACGGATGCCAACGGTCTCCGCCGCCTTATGATTCAGGGGGCGGAGCCGTGGCAACTGTGACAAATCACAGTTCCGCGTTATGCGTTGGAATTACAGAAAAATTCGCCTCTGCTGAGCGGTGGATGGCCGCCAGCCAGAGTCCTACGGTCACGCGTGGGATTCGGCTGTTGGCGCAGTGGCTGGCCCGAAGACATGCTCTGCGGCTGGTGAGGGTGACCCCGAGGCAGTAAACGCGAGCGCTAAGCCGCCTTATTGACTTGTTCGCGGGCAAAGCCGGCTGCCGAGGCGTAGCCGCGGACAATCGCCTTGCGCTGCTCGAACGACAAAACCTCGTCGATGTCCGAGAAGCCGTCCGGCGCCCGCGCTTCGACCGCGTCGATGACGCCTTCGGGCCCGCCTTTGCGGTTCATGCGCACGATATCCGCGGTCGACGGAAGCCGGGTCTGCTCGTAGAGCCAGAGCGCGTGAACGGGATTGTCGGCGTCTTTCAGCCGGTCGGCGAGACAGCGCGCGTCGAGGATCGCCTGTGAGGCGCCGTTCGAGCCGACCGGATACATCGGATGGGCGGCGTCGCCGAGAAGCGTGACGCGGCCGAAACTCCAGCGCGGTAACGGCTCGCGATCGCACATCGGATATTCCCAGAATTCCGGCGTCGCCTCGATCAGCGCGCGCCCGTCGACAAACGGAATGCGAAAACGCTGCACGTGCGGCATCAGGTCTTGGAAACGGCCGGGCCGCGACCAATCGTTCTTGTGCGGGATGGTTGTCGTGCCGTCGCCGACGCGACCGATCACCGCCCAGTTGGTCAATCGTTTGTCCGGGCGCGAGCCTTCCGCGATCGGATAGATCACGAGTTTTGCCGCAAGTCCGCCGGCGACAACCATAGACCGTCCGGTCAAAAATGCCGGCCAGTCGTTGGCGCCGCGCCAGAGCATGAGGCCGTTCCAGGCCGGCGGGCCTTCATTCGGGTAAAGCTTTTCCCGCACCACGGAATGGATGCCGTCGGCGCCGATTAAGACGTCGCCGCGGGCGGTGACACGGTGCGCGCCAGCGCGATCGAAGAAATAAGCGGTGACGCCGCCTTCATCCTCGCTGAACGAGCCAAGCCGGCAATTCATATGGATGCGCGATTCACCGAGCCGCGCGCGCACCGCCTGATAGATCACGCCCTGGAGCCGCCCGCGATGAATGGAAAATTGCGGAATGTCGTAGCCGGCGTCGAGCCCGCGCGGTTCGCGCCAGATCTCTTGGCCGA
>DATNNI010000407.1:0-2347 GCA_035601915.1 Xanthobacteraceae bacterium | reverse complement strand
CCCCGACCGCAAGCCCGTAAATCCAGTACCGCGCAGCTCCCAACACTGTATATCGCTACTCAGGCACCCGACGCGACTCGTCTCGTCTCGTCTCGGGGTAGTCCGGCAGATAAGTCTTTACGCGGTAGTAGAGGACCACGGGCCGGGGGGAGGGGTATCCCGTCCCCTTTCATAAATCTTGATGAAAGGGGACGGGATACCCCTCCCCCCAGTCTCTGTCCGCTCCTGCCGCGGAAAGACTTACTTGACGAGGTCTAGCCGCTCACCAGGCGTTCGAGTTCGGGCACGATTTGGAACAGGTCGCCGACCAGGCCGACGTCGGCGACTTCGAAGATCGGTGCTTCGGCGTCCTTGTTGATGGCCACGATGGTGCGCGCATCCTTGATGCCGGTCAGATGTTGAATGGCGCCGGAGATTCCGATGGCGATGTAGATGTCGGGGGAAATGATCTTGCCCGTTTGGCCGACCTGCATTTCGTTTGCGGCATAGCCGGCATCGACGGCTGCGCGCGACGCGCCGACGGCTGCGCCTATCTTGTCCGCGAGGCTGAACAGCAGCTTGAAGTTCTCCGCGCTGCCGAGCGCGCGCCCGCCGGACACCACGCGCTTCGCGGTCTGCAGATCGGGACGATCGGTCGAACCGGTTTTTGCTCCGACATAGCGCGTGTGCGAGGGCAGAGCGGCGTTGGTGCTCTTGGATTCGATCGAAGCGCTGCCGCCGGCTTTCGCCGCTTCGAAGGACGCCACCCGAACGGTTGCGATGAGCTTTCTGGCGGGATCGGCTTCCACCGTCACGATCGCGTTTCCTGCATAGGTCGGCCGCTTGAAGCGATAGGCTCCTTCCACCGCCATCAAGTCGCTGACCTGCGGCACGCCGAGCAGTGCGGCAACACGCGGCATGAGATCCTTGCCGAAGCTCGTGGAGGGACCGAATACATGAGTGTAGTCGGAGGCGAGCGCCACCAGTTGCGGCGCGAAAATGGCCGCGAGCGGATGTTCGTTCTCGGGCCGATCCACGCGCAGCACCGACTTCACTCCCGCGAGGGCCGCGGCTTGGGCGGCGACCGACGCGGTATCCGCGCCCAGCAGAACGATGGTGATTTCTACGTCCGGAATGCCGCCCGCGCATGTGACGCACTTCGCCGTTGCGGGATTCAGAGTCTTTCCGTCGTGTTCGCCGACAATGAGTACCTTGTGCATTAGATCAAACCCTTCTTCTTGAGTACGTCCGCCAATTCAGCCACATCTTTGACCATCACGCCCTTTTGCCGCTGCGCCGGCGGCTCGGTCTTCACGGTCTTGAGCAGCACTCCTGCGCCAATTCCCAGCGCGTCGAGCGACGTCACGTCCAACGGCTTCTTCTTCGCCTTCATGATGTCGGGCAACTTCACATAGCGCGGCTCGTTCAAGCGCAGATCCACGGTCACCACGGCGGGCAGGTCGACTTCGATGGTTTCCAGTCCCGAGTCGACCTCGCGGGTCACTGCCGCCTTGCCTCCCGAGATTTCAACTTTCGACGCGTAGGTCGCCTGCGGCCGTTCCCAGATCGCCGCCAGCATTTGGCCGGTCTGGTTGGCGTCGTCGTCGATGGCTTGCTTGCCCAGAAAGATCAAATCGGGGTTTTCTTTCTTTGCGACCGCCAGAAAAGTCTGGGCGGCGGTGAGCGGCTCCACGGCCGTATCGGTCTGTACCAAGATCGCGCGATCGGCGCCCATCGCGAGGGCCGTGCGCAGCTGCTGCTGAGTGTCGGCCACGCCAATGCTGACCGCGACGACTTCGATGTTCGCGCCGCGCTCTTTGATGCGCAGAGCTTCCTCGAGAGCAATTTCGTCGAACGGATTCACGCTCATCTTCACGCCGTCGAGCATTACGCCGCTGCCGTCGGGTTTCACCCGGATGCGCACGTTGTAGTCGACGACGCGCTTGATACATACCATGATTTTCTGCATTAAGATTTGCTCCTTAGGCGCTTCGCGCCGATTCCCAGGCGCTTCGCGCCACCGTTGACGGCGTCGAGGCGACCCCGGCCGATGATATTATGACGGAAAGGATTCACGCGGCGGTTTCGCGCGGGCCGTTGGTGCGGGCCTCGGCTTGCAGCTGCAAGAATGAACTGCTGATGTTGGCGGCGCACCGGCGCAACTTCGGTAAAAAGCGCTCGACGCCGCTCTTCAACGGCACGACGGAGGCGGCAAAGCGCGCGGTCAGGCTGGCGAGCGCCCGGTCGTGCAGCAGGACCGGCACGCTCAAGCTGATTTCATCCACCAGCCGGCGGGTGCGGCTGGAGGTCGCATATCCCGTCGCCTTGATTTCCGCAAGCGCGCGCTGCAGCTCGGCACGCGCCCGCG
>DATNNI010000406.1:0-5280 GCA_035601915.1 Xanthobacteraceae bacterium | reverse complement strand
GGGAGCCGTCGGCAAACGCGAGAGTGATAAAGCCGTCCGTGCCGGTCTCGATGACATCGCCGTGGAAAACACGATCGCCGGCGCGAACCCGCACCACGCCGCCGTCCGGCCGCGTGATATTCACCTCACCGTCGATGCTGTGAACGCTGCCGAGGGCTGAGGCGCCGGAAACGGAATCGGCGCCGCCGCTGTGATCGGATTGTTCGCGGCGGGTAACGGACACATCTGCCCCGTAACCGCCCTCGTTCGAGGACCCGTAGGCCATTCACAACTCCGCGTCACGCTCTTCGAGCGCGAACGAGTTAGCGACCCCATTTCGCGGCTTCCGCCGTCACGCAAAGGTCCCCCAGCGGCCAGCGGCAGGGCCAAGAATGCGCCATTTGGGGCGGAACAGCAAGGATATCGTAAATAAAAGGTGAATATCTCCGGCCCCGTTTTATCCGCTTGCGGTTAACCTTCGCGGCCTGCCGCTAGGCCAGCGGCCCATAGGCCTAAGTTCCTGAAATCTTTTGAATTGGGCAAAACCACCGGACCGGCCAAGCCTTGGACCGCGTCGCGGACTGAAAGGGGTAGATTGCTCCAAAGCCGCAAACGCGTTATCCCTAGCGGGCTTTAGGCTTTTTGGGGTCGAGAAAAGCCATGACTCTGATTCGGACGGCCACATTGCTGGCCGCACTCTGCGTCGCCGCGAGCGTGCCAGTCGGCTTGAGCGTGGCGCAAACCAATTCGTCATCGCCACAGCCCGCAACGCTCGACACCACCGCCATCGGCAAGGTGATGAGCGCGGACGGAACCGCACGTATCGAACACGCTGCCAATGTCGTGGTGCAGGCGAACTTGCCCGCCGGCGGCGCCGATCTGGCAAAGGCCGGCGATCTGGTTTATCGCGGCGATCTCGTTTCGACCGGAGCCGACGGCAAGCTCAGCATCAGCTTCGCCGACGGCACCGCATTCAACGTCTCCAGCAACGCCCGCATGGAAGTCAACGAGTTCGTCTACGATCCGAAAGGCCACGCCAATTCGAGCCTGATGAGTTTGAGCAAAGGCACGTTCACTTTCATCGCCGGCAACGTCGCGCATACCGGCGACATGAAAGTCGACACGCCGTTGGGCACCATGGGCATTCGCGGCACCGCGCCGCGCGTCGAGATCCTGGAAGACGGCACGGTCAAGTTCTCGACGCTGGTCGAAGAGAAATAGTCGTTTGCGAGAGCGCATGAGACGGCACGCTTCGCGAAGCTTGGCGGCGGCCGGCACGGCCGCGCTAATCACGCTGGCGCTGGCGCTGCCGGCGCCGGCGCAAATCTCGAAGCTGACCAATCTCGACCTGTGCAACGGCAAGGATCGCTCCTCGCCCGACCCTCAAATTCGGGGCTGCACCGCGCTGATCAAGTCCGACAAAAACCCGCAAGTGCTGGCGGTCGCTTTCAACAACCGCGGCAACGCGCTTGCCGCGGCCGGCGAATACGAGCTTGCCATTCGCGATTATTCGGATTCGATCAAGCTCAATCCGGGTTACGCCAAGCCGCTCAACAATCGTGGCGTCGCCTACCTGAAGAAGAGCGACTTCGATCTGGCGATGAAAGATTTCGAGGCGGCGATCAGCATCGAGCCGAACTATCCCAGCGCTTTCGCCAATCGCGGCGAGATTTTTCTGAAACAGGCCGACTACCCGCGCGCGTTGAAGGATTTCGACACCGCGTTGAAGCTGTCGCCGGAGCTTGGCGTCGTGTGGAACGAGCGCTGCTTCGTGCGCGCGGTCATCGGCGAATTGCAAGGCGCGCTGACCGACTGCAACGAAGCGATCCGGCTCGAGCCGAATCTTGCCGCCGGATTCGATTCGCGCGGGCTGACGCACATGAGACTGGGCCAGTGGGATTTGGCCATTGCCGACTACAACGCTGCGCTCCGCCTCGACCACGATTTGTCGAGCGCGCTTTACGGACGCGGCCTGGCGCGCCTGAAAATTGGCAGTCAAGCCGCCGGCCGCACCGACATCGCGGCGGCCAAGCGCGGCGATCAAAAAATCGCCGAGCAATTCGCGCGCTACGGCTTGCAATAGCCAATCCATCGACGGCGCGCGCAAAAACCCTCTGGATCGCGGGTGGCGCATTCGCGAAAATTCACGGGTCTGCCATACTGAATTGGCGCGCGGCTGCGGCCGCGCATGGTCGATATGATGGGAAGCGGATCGCGGAGACGAGCGATGGTGACGGAGCGCCCGAGCGCGCTGCTGACGGATCTCTACCAGCTCAACATGGACCAGGCCTATCTGGAACATGGCGAGACCGCGACCGCGGTGTTCGAGTTTTTCGTCCGCAATCTGCCGGCGCGGCGCGGCTTTCTGCTCGCTGCCGGGCTTGAGCAGACGCTCGACTTTCTGGAGAACTTGCGCTTTGGCGCCGATGAGATCGCGTGGCTGAAGGATACCGGCCGCTTCGGCGCGGATTTGCTCGACTATCTCGCCGGCTTTCGATTCTCCGGCGATGTCGACGCCATGCCCGAAGGCACGGTGTTTTTCGCCAACGAGCCGATCGTGCGGGTTACCGCGCCGATGCCGCAAGCGCAGCTCGCCGAATCGCGGCTGATCAACATTCTGCATTTTCAGACGCTGATCGCCTCGAAGGCGGCGCGCATGATGTTTGCCGCTCCGGGCAAGACCATTGTCGATTTCGGCATGCGCCGGGCGCACGGCGCCGAAGCCGGCGTGATGGCGGCGCGCGCGAGCTACATCGCCGGCTTCGCCGGCACGGCAACCGTGCTCGCCGGCAAGGAATTCGGCATTCCGATCTTCGGCACCATGGCGCATTCCTTCGTCGAGGCCTTCGACGACGAGACGGCGGCGTTCGCCGCCTTCGCGCAATCGCGGCCGGACAATCTGGTTTTCCTCATCGACACCTACGACATCGAAGCGGCGGCGCGCAAAGTCGTGGCGCTGGCGCCGCGGCTCAAGGCGAACGGGATCACGATCCGCGGCGTCCGGCTCGATTCCGGCGATCTCGCCGCGCTGTCGCGCAAGGTGCGCCGCATTCTCGATGCCGGCGGGCTCAACGACGTGACCATTTTCGCCAGCGGCGGCCTTGACGAAGATCGGCTTGCGGCGCTGACAAAAGACGCTGCTCCGATCGACGGATTTGGCGTCGGCACCAGCCTGACGACGTCGTCGGACGTGCCGACACTCGATTGCGTCTACAAGCTTCAGGAATATGCCGGCTTGCCGCGAAGGAAGCGCTCGGAAAACAAAGCCACCTGGCCGGGACGAAAGCAGGTGTGGCGGCGCTACGGCGCTGACGGCCGGATGGCCGGCGATATTGTCGCTCGCGAAGGCGATCGTCACGACGGCGAGCCGCTCCTCGAACTCGTGATGCGCGGCGGCCGGCGGATAAAGCCCGCGCCGACGCTCGACGCCATCAGGCGGCGAGCGAAGGAACAGCTCGAACGCGTGCCCGAAGCGTTGCGCGCGGTCGTGCCGGCGGCGATTTATCCGGTCGAAGTCGCCGGCGAACTTGACGCGCTCGCGGCGGATGTCGATCGCCGCATCAAGGAAAAGCTGGCGCCAACCTCCTAAGCGCGGTTCCAAAGACGACGCGGCGGATTTGCTTCGGCAGCGCGGGAAACTTTGTCCGTGCCGGGCGTTAACTGTCCGCTCGGGTTTGGCGTCGGCTTCGGTACCAATCCGCCCGATAAATCTCGAGAAAGGCGTTGGTGGGCATAGACTTGCGGCACCGCAGCGGCGCGTTGTGTGCAACGCACAATAATCATTGACAAGGCGCCGCGGACTCGGAACATTACCAAATTGTGAAGAATGGCATTCCCCATATGGGCCACCCCACGGTCGTAAACCCGTCAAGTCTTCCATCCCTGATGATGCCCTGCCCGGTCTGCGCCGGCCGCATGGTCTACAAAGTCTGCCGCCCCATCACCGCCGAAGTCGAAGATACCGTCTTCGCCTGCCGGCAATGCGGCACTGAACTGATCCGCACCACCGTCTGTCAGACCGCGCCGACGCGGACGAAGAACGCCCGCGCCGCCTGAGGCGGTCAGCTAAGCCCCATCTGTTCGAGCCGGACGCGGCCAGCGGCGCCATACGGATTGGCGATGGTCTCGATCAGCTCGAAATGATTGTAGCCTTCGGCGAAAACGAGTTCGGCCGGCTTTTGCGCGTTTCGGAGCGCGCCCAAGAAATCCCGGGTCTGGCGCTGGAACTCCGGCGTGTCGCCGCTGCCGTAAACCAGAACGATCGGCGTGTTTATTTGGTCGATGTGGCGCTCGGGACTTAAGTCGCGCTCCATCGGGTCGGTGAACCTGACGTAGGCCGAGCGTTTCGACAGCCGCACCGGCGCGAGATCATACATGCCGCTAACCAGCACCGCGCCCTTGCAGAAATCGGCCGGCAGTTTTTGTTGGCGCCAGCCGGTTGAAAGCGCACAAGCCGCAAGATGCGCGCCGGACGACGCGCCCGACACATAGAAGCGGCTACGATCGCCGCCGAAGCCTTCGGCGTTATTCCAGATAAAGGCGAGCGCACCGCTCACCTGCCGGTGCATCGACACGAGGTCGCCGCCGGCTTGATCGACGTTGATAAAGTCGAGAATGAAGGCGTGCGCGCCGGCATTCACGAGCGGCTCGGCGTTGAGTGCGCTTTCGGCGGCGCCACCCACGCGCCAGCCGCCGCCGTGGACGAAGACGTTGATCGGCGCAAGCCCGCCGGCGGCCGGAGCTGCGGTCTTGGCGCGGAAAAGATCGAACCACTCGTACTCGCTTGCGCCGTAGGGGACGCGCTCGGGCGCGCCGAGATTTTCTCGCGCGCGATCGCTCGCGGCACGCATCCGCCCAAGGACGACGTCGCGGTTCGGCGCGTAGACCAATTGATCGTAGGCGTTGTCGAGCGCCTCTTGATCCATGTCGCGCCACACCAGCGGCCCGCGTTGAGTTGCGACTTGCTGCATGTTTCCTTCCGTCTTCTTCTGCTATCCGTCCCAGCGAAGCGTAGCGGGGCAGGATATTTACCCCAGATTCAGCTCCTTGAAAAAGTCATTGCCTTTGTCGTCGATGACAATGAAGGCCGGAAAATTTTCAACCTCGATCCGCCAGATCGCCTCCATGCCGAGCTCGGGGTATTCGAGCAGCTCGACCTTCTTGATGCAGTCCTGCGCGAGGCGCGCCGCCGGGCCGCCGATCGAGCCGAGATAGAACCCGCCATGCTTCTTGCAGGCCTCGCGCACCTCGGTGCCGCGATTGCCTTTGGCCAGGCTGATAAAGCTGCCGCCCGCCGCCATG
>DATNNI010000405.1:0-2057 GCA_035601915.1 Xanthobacteraceae bacterium | reverse complement strand
AGCGGCACGAGCCCTTCCTGCGTCGCCTGCATGCGCAATGTTTCCGAAGTCGCGCGATTGACCTGGGATACGAAAGCGGAGGCCGGCACAGAGAACGCGTAGCAGACGACCCGCGCCAGCCATTCGTCGTATTGATCCTTCAGCGGCGGCTGGCGGGTCTCGGTCAGCTTGAAGTCGGCCGGCATGAACTTGACCATGCGGCGGCGCGCGAGATTGCCTGACATCAGCGCGTCGAAATAGTCCTGGAACTGTCTTATCTGATCGGCGTCGCGCTTCTAACCTCGCAAAACGCCGCGATCGCACCCTTCATTTTAGAATATTGGAAAATAACGCCACGCATTGATGGCAGATGAATGAGGAGTGACCGGCCCCTAAGCGGACTTCGGGGGGAGATTTTCCACAGAACGAACAAAACGAATTTGTGACTGCATGTTCAATTTCATCGGGTAAAGGACGCAATTGTTCTGCGCATTTATACAGAAATTCGACTGCCATGTCTCTCAAATGTAAATGTTGCCCGTCACACGTACGTTTAAATAGATCACAAGACAATATGAGACATTCCGCAAATTTATCGTCAATATATGCCTCTTGAATTGCCGAAAACAATTCGTCAATGGATAAATGTGAGTCGTTAGATTCAGTTGACATTTTTCCCCCTAATTCTGGCCAACAATTCCAGAACCGAATATTGTGGGCAATCCTGTGCTCTTACAAACTCCAAGTGCCGCCGTGCAGTTTCTAATCGGCGGCGAGCGCGCGAAGACGGCGCTTTGAACGCATTGCCGGAAAGCCTCCGCTCAGCTAACTAGCGCAACCGACGCCGGCCTGATGCCGTCAATCGGCATTTGCAAATGTGGCGATTGTTGTTCCCGATTGCTAGTATCTTCCCGAGACTGTCCATGGCCGGTTTCATCGACAGCGCCCTGCGCAGTCGTGAAACGCCCTCGTTCATCATGATATGGGTTTAACTTCAGCACTCCGGGCTTCGCGCCGCCCTTGGCCGCCTCCGGCGCGAGCCCCAAGTCCGCCCGCGCCTCCTCGCGCGTCTTGATCCCAGCGCTGACGAGGATGTTCAGCGTCTGCGCCTGCTCCAGCGGATCGATCGCGTCGTCGCCGACCCAGACGAACTCGAGGTCCGGTTGCCTCAGATAGACTTGCACGACGGAATCGAGCGCGCTCTTCACCCACGCTTTCAGCGGCACGAGCCCTTCCTGCGTCGCCTGCATCCGCAGCGTCTCCGACGTCGCGCGGTTGACCTGAGAAACGAACGCGGACGCGGGTACGGAGAATGCGTAGCAGATCACCCGCGCGAGCCATTCGTCGTAACTATCCTTCAGCGGCGGCTGGCGGGTCTCGGTCAGCTTGAAATCGGCCGGCATGAATTTGACCATGCGGCGGCGCTCGAGATTGCCTGACATCAGCGCGTCGAAATAGTCCTGGAACTGTCTTATCTGGTCGACCGTCCATTCCTTCGGCAAGGTCGCGAAGGAATCGGGGACCGAACCCGAGCGATAGTAGTCGAGCGTCGCCGCATCGCGGCGAAGCGCGATGTTGATTGTCAACGCGATCTGCTCGACCGGGCTCATGCCATAGAGCCGATGCGAGCGGACATTGCGCGGCAGATAGAGCAGCTCGTCGGACGAAAAATCCGCCGCCGGCACGCCGTGCAGCACTTGCTGATAGGCCGGGTCGGGCGGCTCCGGCGAGCGGCCGTCCTCGCCGACCAGCGGGGTGATGGTCGAACCGTCGATGATGTCGAGGCTGTAGAGCGACCCGCCGCGGGTGAAGCGTGGATAGATCGTCGCGGCGTCGATGACGAGCATGTCCTCGAGCAGCATGCGCAGCCAGGCGGCGAACGAATGCCGCCGATCGGGCCGCGCGAGAAACGCGAGCGTCGATTGGATGCGCGCGGCGGCGTCGGGCGCGCCGGACGGATCGCGCGAACGTACGGCGTAATTGAGCCCGGCGATCTGATCCTTGCGGGTTTCGATCACGGCGCGGAGCAGCGGCAGCGCATCGGCGAGCGCGCGCAACTCGAGGAAGGAGATGCCGCC
>DATNNI010000404.1:0-3269 GCA_035601915.1 Xanthobacteraceae bacterium | reverse complement strand
AAGCCCATGAATTCCCCCCGTTTTGTTCGGCTGCATGAGTGCCGCCGTTTGATAGGTGCAGAGGATCGCCGGGCCTGGCGGAGGGCAAGAAAAGAATTTTTATCGAAGCCCCGCAAGGGGGCGCGCACGGCGCGCGGTCTTGACCGCTTCACTTGCGGTCAAGACCCGTAGGGAAAAATTGTTTTCTTGAGCGCGCCTTCTTGCGCGCGTCCGTCCGCCATGCACGGCGATACTCTGCGACCTCTTTACTAATTGGGGGATTTTCGTTTGCCGCGAATCCCCTGCGGGATTAGGATTCTCTCACGGTACAGGCGGGGACGCCGATGACCGTGCAAGGTGATGGGAAAACAGGTTTTCAGAGATGCAAACCTGTTTTCCTTCGCTGGCTAATCCTCGCCGTCGTCGCCGTCGTCACCCTCGGCAAGCATGCGCTCGTTGCATTCGCCGCAAATCAAATTCACGTCCGGTTTTGCCCATGCGTTCGTCTGACACTGCGGGCAGGTGTAGCGTGTCTTGCTGGCGGCCTTCTTCTTGCGCGCCTTCTCCCCGCTCTCCGTCCACAACTCAACATAGAGCGGATTAAACCCGCCTTTGACCAGCTCGGCGCATGCGCGCTCGAACGGGCCTCCGGCTTCGATATAATGGCTGACCTTCTGCCCGACTTCCTTGCCCCCCGGCGCGCCGGTGTCGGACGGAATCAGGCCTACGGCTTTCATCATCCCGGCCCATTGCTTGTTATGGTAGCCCGCGCGGGACGCCTTGCCGAAGTGATGTTGTTCGAGGTGGGTCATTTCATGCACGAGGGTTGAAAGGCTCTGCTCGGTGCTGCGGTCGCGGAAGTGCGACGGGTTCAGCGCGATCTCGTCCGTGACTTCCTGCCCGTCTTTCGATCCGAACCGCCCGCCCGCAAAATAGCCGTAGGCCGCTTTGCTCCGCTGCATGGTGATGAGACAGGCGGGCAAGCGTCCGGCGAAAAGCCGCTTGTTGAAAAACGCGAAAGCGTCGTCCAGCGACGTATAGGTTTTGGTGGTCGGGTTCGGCGTGGGCTTCGGCATGGCGGGCGCTCCTGTTGTTTATGTTTCGTACGATACACAAACAGGGGTCGGCAGGCAAATGAAATGTTTCGTACGATACAACAATCGACCTCCCATATTGGTAATGACATCGTCAGTACATTCATGTTATACTCACAACAGAAATGGAGAATTATCATGGCGACATTGGCCAAACGCGATACCCTGAATATCCGCATCAAGCCCGCCGAGCGCAGCTTGATCGATCAGGCGGCGCAGAGCCTCGGCAAGAACCGAACCGACTTCATCCTCGACGCGGCGCGGCGCGCGGCCGAGGAAGCTTTGCTCGATAGGGCCGTGGTGAGCGTCACGCCCGAAGCCTATGCGGCCTTCCTGGCGCGCCTCGATGCCCCTGCGCAGCCCAATGAGCGCCTACGCCGCACTATGCAGACTCCTGCCCCTTGGGAGCTGCCGTGAGGCTCTCCGCTCCTGAACTCCTCAATGCCGATCATCAGCTTGCCGCCTTCGATTGCGGCGTCGCCGATCTTGACGACTGGCTTAGGAAGCGCGCGCTGGCGAATAACAAGGAAGGCGCATCCCGTACCTATGTGGTCACGGACGGTCAAAGGGTCGTGGGCTATTACGCATTGGCTGCGAGCGGCATTGCCGTAACCGAGGCCCCCGGCCGGTTCCGACGCAACATGCCGAATCCGATTCCGGTCGCCCTGCTCGGTCGCCTCGCCGTTGATCGCTCCCGTCACGGCAAAGGGCTCGGCCGCGCGCTGTTTCGAGATGGTGCCAAGCGGATCATCCATGCCGCCGATACGCTCGGCATTCGGGGCGTGATCGTTCACGCCATTTCCGAAGAGGCGCGCGCCTTCTACCTTGCCCTGGGTTTCGATCCGTCGCCCTTGGAGCCGATGACGCTCATGGTCACGCTCGCCGACCTGCAAAAGTCTCTCTGACGGTCTGCATCCCAAGATAGCTATCTCACATGTTCACAAGTTCACAATCGAACCTCTTGACTATATCGGGCATTAACTTCACAATCTCACAAGATCAAGGTATCAGGTGTTCACATGTTCACAATCTCACTCGTGAGCCAAAAGGGTGGGACGGGTAAATCAACCCTCCTGCTCGGCCTCGCGGTCGCGGCGGCGCGGGCCGGTCACGATGTCGCGGTGATCGATGTTGACCCGCAAGCGACAGCGGCGAACTGGAAAGACCGGCGCGCGGCGGAAAATCCGGCAGTCGTGTCGGCGCAAGCAAGCCGTCTCCGGCAGACTCTGGATGTCGCCCGCGAAAACGGCGTCGAGTACGCCTTTATCGATACGGCGGGCCGTCTCGATGATTCCGCGCTCAACGCCGCCCGCGTGTCCGACTTGGTGCTGACGCCGACGCGGGCGAACATCGCGGAAGTGGAAACCCTGCCGAAGGTCAAGGACATGATCGCCCTCGCGGGCAATCCGCCAACTTTCGTCCTGCTCAACGGGATTTCCCCCCACGCGACGACGGCGGTGCTTGAAGTGCGAAACGCGCTGCGCGACCTCTACGGCCTCGAATGCTGCCCTATTCATATTTGCCAACGCACCGCCTACGCCGATTGCCTCGTTACCGGCAACGCCCCTCAAGAAGTCGATGCGGAAGGCAAGGCGGCGGATGAGCTGACGCGGCTTTTTCAGTTCGTTTCTGAATTTGTGAACAGCAAGGGAAAGAAAAAGCCATGACCTCTAAATTCTCGGCCATGCAAAAACAGCTTGAACGCGCGGGCGGAAGCAAGCGCGCCACGGTCGCCGCGTCCGCGCCCGAACCTGTCGCCGTGGCTCCGGCTCCTGCCGCCAAGACGGTCAAAGCGCCAAGCCGCGAGGGGAAGATTCACATTGGGGCTTATCTCCATCCTGACTTTAAACGCAGCCTCCGCATGGTTCAGGCGCAAACGGGAATGGACATTCAGGCGCTTATCGCCCTCGCCCTCAATGACCTGTTTCGCGGCCATAACGTGCCGGTCATCGATCAAGAGTGAATTTGTGAACATGTGAATTATTGCACATATTCACAAGTTCAATATTTTGCGCTGAATTCCGCTCCCCGGTTTTCGAAAGCAACAAACTTGCGCGCATTTGTCAGGCAAGATCGGGTATCCTCTTTGATAGAGGTTACATCATGGTTCAACGCACTAATCGCGCAGAGCAGGCTTCGGAGCGCCTCGCGGACAGAGCCGTTTTCACGCTCGACGAAAAGGAATGGGCAGCTTTC
>DATNNI010000403.1:0-4305 GCA_035601915.1 Xanthobacteraceae bacterium | reverse complement strand
TGTTCGCTTCCTTTGCTTTATCGACCTCGACATAAACCTTACCGCCGAGGTCCAAGAACTTCTGCGACATCTGCGCCATCCCCTGCTCCTTATCATTCAGCGTCGCCGCGTAATCCCGCACGTCCTGCGTGATCTTCATCGAGCAGAACTTCGGGCCGCACATGGAGCAGAAGTGCGCCACCTTGTGGGCTTCCTTGGGCAGCGTCTCGTCGTGGTACTCGCGCGCGGTATCGGGGTCGAGCGAGAGATTGAACTGGTCGTTCCAGCGGAAGTCGAAGCGCGCGCGGGAGAGCGCGTCGTCGCGCAGTTGCGCCGCCGGGTGGCCCTTGGCGAGGTCGGCGGCATGCGCCGCGATCTTATACGCGATGACGCCTTCCTTGACGTCGTCGCGGTCGGGCAGGCCGAGATGCTCCTTGGGCGTGACGTAGCAGAGCATGGCGGTGCCGAACCAGCCGATCATGGCGGCGCCGATGGCAGACGTGATGTGGTCGTAGGCCGGCGCAATATCGGTGACCAGCGGGCCCAAGGTGTAGAACGGCGCCTCGCCGCATTCCTTGAGCTGCTTGTCGACGTTGATCTTGATCTTGTGCAGCGGCACGTGGCCGGGGCCTTCGATCATCACCTGACAGCCTTTGGCCCAGGCGATCTTGGTCAATTCGCCGAGCGTTTCCAGTTCGGCGAATTGCGCGCGGTCGTTGGCGTCGCGGATCGAACCGGGGCGCAGCCCGTCGCCGAGCGAGAACGAAACGTCGTATTTGCGCATCAGGTCGCAAATGTCGCCGAACCGCTCGTAGAGGAAGCTCTCCTTGTGGTGCGCCAGGCACCACTTCGCCATGATCGAGCCGCCGCGCGAGACAATACCGGTGACGCGATTGGCGGTGAGCGGCACGTAAGCAAGCCGCACGCCGGCATGGATGGTGAAATAATCGACGCCCTGCTCGCATTGCTCGATCAGCGTGTCCTTGTAGACCTCCCAGTCGAGCTTGACCGGATCGCCGTCGACTTTCTCCAGCGCCTGATAGATCGGCACGGTGCCGATCGGGACTGGCGAGTTGCGCAAAATCCATTCGCGGGTGTTGTGGATGTTCCGGCCGGTGGAGAGGTCCATCACCGTGTCGGCGCCCCAGCGGATCGCCCACACCATTTTCTCCACTTCCTCCTCGACCGACGACGTGACGGCGGAGTTGCCGATATTGGCGTTGATCTTGGTGAGGAAGTTCCGCCCGATGATCATCGGCTCGAGCTCGCCGTGATTGATGTTGGACGGGATGATGGCGCGGCCGCGCGCCACTTCATCGCGGACGAATTCCGGCGTGACGAACAGCGGCACCGCCGCGCCGAAGCTTTCGCCGTCGTCGTGCGCTTCCTGCGCGACGTCGAGCATTTTCTTGCGGCCAAGATTCTCGCGCTCGGTGATGTAGATCATTTCTTTCGTAATGACGCCCGCCCGCGCCCATTCGAGCTGGGTGATGGGGTGATGCCGAGCTACTTCACCCTCCCCTGGAGGGGGAGGGTCGGCGCGAAGCGCCGGGGTGGGGTGAAGTTGTGAAGACTCAAGGTCACCCCCACCCGATCGCACTGCGTGCGATCGACCTCCCCCCTCCAGGGGGAGGTGAGATGAGGAGACCCCGCGCATCGGCCGCGGCGTGTTCGAAAAACTGCGCGCGAGGTGCTTGCCGGAAACGTTGCCGTTGTCGACCGGCTTGATGGCGCGGCCGTCGTAGTCCTCGACGCCGCCGCGTTCCTTCACCCATTCGGTGCGGGCACGAGGAAGTCCGCGCTCGACCTCGATCACCGCTTCGGGGTCGGTGTACGGGCCGGACGGATTATAGACCGGCAGCGGCGGCTCGCCGGACGACGGATCGAGTGCGATGTCCCGCAGCGGCACCTTCAGATCGGGCGCGGCATCGGGCCGCGCGTAAATCTTGCGTGAGCCGGCGATCGGACCGGTCGTGACTTTCGGCGTGACCAGATCGGATTCGGGGATATGTTTGTTCATGGTTCTCTCCTATTTTTGCGCATAATCTGATCCAAAAACCGGTGACCACTTTTTGGGATCATGCGCTACGCCGAATAGATTTATTTGATCGCGGTACGATAACCCTCAAAGCTCAGAATGCCGCCGACAATGAGCACGACGACGCCGGCCACCATCAAGGCGGCCGGTCCGGAATAAACCGCCGGCGCTAGTGTTTCAGCCAATGTCGGCAGAATGAGGCGGATCAATCCGGCGATGATGAAAATCCAGCCGATCACGGTGACGAGCACGCGCCAATCCGCCGTCCAGGCGCGGTACGCGTTGAGGATGGCAAGCCCGGCGACCAACGTCGCCATCCCGGCAATCGCGATCAGCACCGGACTGTGCGCGCCTTCGCCGACCGCGGCGGCATAGAATGTGGCATTGAGCAGCAGGCCGAGGCCGAGGGCGGCAAACAGCGGCCCAACAAGCCTGGCAATAAAGGTGGCGGCTGGCATGATCATTCCTGTCCCTTCGCCGGCATGACCCGGATCAGGTTCAAAGGGTTTTTCTCAGCCCATTCGGGCACCCCTCGGAACGCCCACTAATGTAGGCCGCCGGGGAGCCAAGTCAACGCGGGGCGTCGTCTTTTCGAGCCATTTGCATGCCCTCTCCCCTTGCGGGAGAGGGCAACGCAGGTCGTTCAACAATCTCGGATGGGTGAGGGGTTTAGCCGCGAAGAACCCCTCACCCGGTCTTGTTGTGGCACCGCTGAGTGGCCCTCTCCCGCAAGGGGAGAGGGCGCAATAATGCGCGCCCGAAGATCAAGCAAACTGGACGGCGATGCCGCCGAGCGCGCCGAAATCGGCGTGCAGCGTGTCGCCTTTCCTGGCGAACACCACGCGGGTGAAGGAACCGGCGAGCACGAGATGGCCGGGCTCGAGCGCAACCTCGTGCTGGCCAAGCTTGTTGGCGAGCCAGGCGACGCCCAGCGCGGGATGGCCGAGCACGCCGGCGGCGAGACCGGTCTCCTCGATTTCCGAGTTGCGATACATGATGCCGCCGACCCAGCGCAGATCGATCTCCAGTGGACCGACCGGCCGGCCGCCGATGACAATGCCGGCGGCGGCGCCGTTGTCCGACACGGTGTCGAAAATCTTGCGCGGGTCTTGCAGCCGCGCGTCGACGATCTCAATCGCCGGCACGACATATTCGGTGGCGCGCAGCACGTCGGGCAGGCCGATGCCGGGTCCGCGCAATTGTTTGCCGAGAATGAAAGCGAGCTCGATCTCGACCCGCGGCAGGCAGTAATCCTCGTGCGGCACGCGGGCGCCGTCGGCGATCATCATGGAATCGAGCAGATGACCGTAATCCGGCTCGTCGATCTGCGAGGAGCGCTGCATCGCCTTCGAGGTCAGGCCGACCTTGTGGCCGATGAGCTTGGCGCCGGCGGCGATCTTGCGGTTCGCGACTTCAGTGGAGATCGCGTAGGCATCTTCCATGGTGATGTCGGGCCAGGTCTTGGAAAGCTGCACCGCCTGCTTGCGGGCCTTCTCGGCGGCAACAAGAATATCGGCGGCCTTGTCGCGATCGGTCTTCGACATCATGGCGTTGTTTTCCCTCTAGCAAGCACGGAATTCAGCGACGGATCTCGCGCCAGCGCGACCAAACGAACCACGCCACAGCAGCCAGCCCGGCCACAGCAACGACCGCATCGAAATCGTGAAACAATTTGCGCATGGTCGGGTCGCTCTCCCAGCGCGCGCCGAGAACGGAGCCGACATAAGCGAGCGCAAAGCACCACGGCCAGGAGCCGAGAAAAGTGTAGATTTGAAATTGCGCCATCGGCATGCGGGCGAGGCCGGCGGGGAAGGCGATGAAGGTCCGCACCACCGGCAACAGCCGGCCGAAGAAAACCGTCGCCGCACCGTAACGGGCAAAAAACCGGTCGGTTCGTTCGAGCTCCTTGTGCGTGATGAGGACATATTTGCCGTAAGTCTCGAGCACGGGCCGGCCGCCGAAAGCCGCGACATAATAGGCCAGTGTAGAGCCCAGATTGCAGCCGATCGCCCCGGCGGTCGCGACCCCAAGCAAATTGGCGTTGCCGAGCGAAACCAGATAGCCGGCAAACGGCATGATGATCTCGGACGGCAGCGGAATGCAGGCGGATTCGATCATCATTAAAAAGACGACGCCGAGGTAGCCGGTCGCGGAAATAATCGCGACGATCCATGACGCCAGCGCGGTGATGATTTGATCAATCATCGGCGATGGTCGTACGGGAAAAGCGGATCGGCGGCGCTCGCGCGGCCGGCGGCGTCAACGCACCAATCGTAGAGGCGGGAAAG
>DATNNI010000402.1:0-4694 GCA_035601915.1 Xanthobacteraceae bacterium | reverse complement strand
GAATGCCGAATTTGTTCTCTGCTTTGCCGGTCGCGATCTTGGCGTGGGTCTTGGCGTCGATGTCGGGATTGACGCGGATCGATACATCGGCACGGCGATTTTTGTTGGCGGCGATGGCGGCCAGAAGCTCGAGTTCCGATTCTGATTCAACGTTGACGCAAAGAATGCCGTGCTCGACGGCGAGCGCGAGCTCATCCTCGGTCTTGCCGACGCCGGAGAACATGATCTTTTTGGGCGGAATGCCGGCCGAGCGCGCGCGCAAAAGTTCTCCGCCCGAGACGACGTCGGCGCCGGCGCCAAGTCGCGCCAGGGTCGCAATCACCGCTTGATTGGAGTTCGCCTTCATCGCGTAGCAGATAAGAGCGTCCACGTCGGCGAACGCCTCCGCGAACACGCGGTAGTGGCGCTCCAGCGTTGCCGTCGAATAGCAATAAAACGGCGTACCGACCGCGTCCGCGAGCGCGATCAGATCGACGTCTTCGGCGTGCAGCACGCCATTGCGGTAAGCGAAGTGATGCATGCGCGTTGTTTAGAGCATGGTCGGAAAAATGCCACCCCCGACGGCGCGCCGATTGCCGCCGTAGGGCCGCAGCAATATGGGACGTTGGTTATTGAAGGATGGGATCGAGCAAAAACGATTTTTTCTGACCGGCGGCCGCAACAGGATTTCCATTGGTATCGAAGCCGGTTTTCGAAGCTGTCGCCTGACCCGGTGTGTTGGCGCCAGCAACAGACGGGTTCGGCCCGGTATCGCCGGGCTGGACCGGCGGCGCCGCGCCCAACGAGGGCGGAAACGCCCAACCCAGCCCCCCCGACCCCGCCGTCGGCTTTTCCGGTGCGCCGTTACGCCCGCAACCCGCAAGCCCGAAGGCGGTGGCGCCAAGGACTAACGCTGCAACGCAGATCCGCAAACGATTGTGCGCCAAAAACTGCTCCTCAACGCTTCCGCGAGCGCCCGACCATAGCAGATCGCATCGCCGCGGCGACATTTTGGCGGCGATACCTTGCCGGGCGGTTATAGCGCCGAAAACAGCAATTAAGCCTTGCTTTTGAGCCGCTTGAGCCAGCGGCTGGCCTCCCGGCGCACGTTGTCCGGCGCGGTGCCGCCGTAAGTGCGGCGGCTTTTCACCGAGGCCTCGACGGAAAGAACGCCGAAGACCGCTTTCGTGATCCGCGGCTCAATCGCCTGCATGGCGGCAAGCGGCAGCCGCTCCAGCGGAAGCCCGGCCTCCGCCGCCTTGGCGACAATCCGGCCGGTGATGTGGTGCGCCTCGCGGAACGGGAGTTTCAACGTCCGCGTCAGCCAATCGGCGAGGTCGGTCGCGGTGGCGAAGCCTTCGCCGGCAGCTTCGCGCATGCGCGCGCCATTCACCTTTATGTCACCCACCATGCCGGCCATGGCGTCGATCGACAGAGAAAGTGCGCCGAGCGCATCGAACGTGCCTTCTTTGTCTTCCTGCATGTCTTTCTGATAGGCGAGCGGCAGTCCCTTCATCACCACCATCAGCGCCGTGAGCGCGCCGATAATGCGCCCAGCCCGCGCGCGCACGAGTTCCGCAGCGTCGGGATTGCGCTTCTGCGGCATGATCGAGGAGCCGGTGGTGAATTTGTCCGACAAGCTGATGAGCCCGGAAAGCGGCGAACACCAGAGCACGATCTCTTCGGCGAAGCGCGACAAATGCACGGCGCAAATCGCCGCCGCCGACAGCGTCTCCAGAACGAAATCGCGGTCGGCGACCGCGTCCAGCGAGTTTGCGGCGGGCCGATCAAAGCCGAGCGCCTTCGCGGTCATGGCGCGATCGATCGGGAACGATGTGCCGGCGAGCGCCGCAGCGCCGAGCGGACTTTCGTTGAGGCGCTTTCGCGCATCGGCGAAACGTCCGCGGTCGCGCTCCGCCATCTCCACGTAGGCGAGAAGGTGATGGCCGAAGGTGACCGGCTGCGCGGTCTGCAAATGCGTGAAGCCCGGCATCACGGTTGCGGCATGCGCGAGCGCCTTCTCGGCAAGCGCGCGCTGATAACCTTTAAGCGCCGCGTCGATGCCATCGATGGCGTCGCGCACCCACAGCCGGAAATCGGTCGCGACTTGGTCGTTGCGCGAGCGCGCCGTGTGCAACCGGCCGGCCGCCGGCCCGATCAGTTCTTCGAGCCGGCCTTCGACATTCATATGAATGTCCTCAAGCGCACGGCGGAACTTGAACTTGCCCGCCTCGATTTCTGACAGGATCGTGTCTAGACCGTGAGCGATCCGCTTTGCATCTTGCGCGCCGATAATGCCGGTCTTGGCCAGCATCGCCACGTGAGCCTTGCTTGCGGCGATATCCTGCCGGTACAGGTGGCGGTCGAAATCGATCGAAACGTTGATCTCCTCCATAAGAGGATGGGGTTTTGAGCCAAAACGCCCACCCCACATTTTGTTGCTCATGATCAAGTCCGCCGAAGTAACCGTTCGATGACCACGCCCGCAGCCGACTCCTTTTACAAGAACCGGCGGCGTTTGTTGGCCGTGGTGGCGTGTTGCGCCATCGCGGTCATAGCCGTGCTGGCGGGGGTATACGGGATTGGGCGTCTGCGAAGCAATCCGGCGGCCGCCGAATGTGCCCCCGCGGTCGAGACGGCGAGCCGGATTGCGCCGCTGGCCCGGGGAGAGGTCGCGGCTCTGGCAGTCGCCCGCACGCCCTTTCGCATTCCCGATCTGACTTTCAAGGACAGCGCCGGCCATGAGCACACCTTGGCCGATTGGCGCGGCCGCACCGTGCTTCTTAACCTTTGGGCCACGTGGTGCGTGCCTTGCCGCAAAGAGATGCCGGCACTCGATACCCTTCAAGCCGATCTCGGCGGCGCCAAGTTCGACGTCGTCGCGGTCAATATCGATACCCGCGATCCGCAAAAGCCGCTGCATTTTCTCAAGGAGATCGGCGTCGCGCATCTTGCTTACTATTCCGACGACAGCGCCAAGGTGTTTCAGGAGCTGAAAGCCGCGGGCAAGGCGTTTGGCATGCCAACGACGCTTCTGGTCGACCGTTCCGGCTGCGAAATCGGTGAAATGGCGGGTCCGGCGGAATGGGCGAGCGCCGACGGCATCAAGCTCGTCGGCGCCGCGGCAGATCGACCCGAATGATCGGCCGGGGCGCGTACTCATAAACTCGGAATATCAGCTTAGCTCCAGAAGCCGACGTGGGACTAATTTTCGCCGCGGTCCACTGAGTGCCACAAACGGACTGGCTATTTTGCGGCTTCAAAAATTACGATGCGAATTTTATCATTGTCGTTGGGGGCGGCGCCGAGGACTGCCGGTTTGCTCGCGGTCTTGTCGTCCATGCCGCAGAAGGCGACGATCGCGTCCGGCTTTGGCTTCTGAACGGAAAGCGTCGCTGGCGGACTGTCGATCCAGTGGGCAGGGGAGTCGGCGGCTAGCGACACATCGGTTACGTTCCAGGCGTTATTGCCTTTGAGACGAGACTGCAAAATTCCGAGCGCTTGCGGCTTCAGACAGACTTCATCCTTCATGTCGTTAAGGTCCTGCTCATCGCCCTTCGCCATTCGGTAATGCGCAGTGACCGGAACGAACTTAACGACGATCGCCGTGGTCTTGCCCGGCGACAGGATCTGGCGCCAGCTCCGCACGACGCTGAGCGTCCAGTCCGGCCTCGGCGGTACCTTGGGCTTCTCCGGATCGCGCGGCGAAATAACGCCAAGCGCAGCAAGCCGGCCGGCGGCCTCCGGCGAAAGCGCGCCAAGCGCCTTGTCGACGTCGGCGCCAAACGGAATCGCCGGCAAATGGTCCGCCTTAAGCTCGGCAAGACGATCGATACCCAACGCGTAGGCATGGATTTCTGCTTTGGTCGGCAACTGCGCTCCTGCCGCGGCTATCGTCAGGCCGATGAAATTGTCCGGGTCGGTGGCGGCGAGTGTCCAGGTCTCGCTGCCGTCACCGCTTGCCTGAAGTTCGGGCAACGACACGGTTGCCGTAACGGCAAGGTCCGCCGTGGCCGTATTCTTGAAATAATAGGAATACGTAACGCTGTTGGTCGCCACGCTGATATCGAAGCCGGCCACCTCGAGATTGGGAACCGATGCGACCTGCAAAGCGCCGACGGTAAGGGACGCTTCCGCGGGCGCGCGCGGCGCTTCGGCGTCAGCCGCCGCCGGCTTGGTTTGTGCGAGCGCCGGCGCGAGCGCCAGCGCCACGCCCAAAGCCACGAGCGGTAAGACAACGAGCGAATTGCTCACCACGGACCTCCCGGCGTTAGAGAGAGAACCAGCCGTCAGTGTTGAACGGTTGCGGTGGCGGGAATTTTTTTGCCCGAAGCCACCCACGAGTCGTAGCTCTGCATACGCAGCCCGAGCCGGTCATAATAGACCCGCAGGTAGCCGTCGCTGCCGCGCACGACTGCCTCGGGCAGGACCGCTTGGACTTCCTGCGCCATCACGCCGACATAGGCCTTATCGCTGCCATTGTAGCGGAAGCGGTAAAAGCCAAGGCCATTATCGAGACGGCCCAGCACGACGATATCGTGCTTCAGCCGGATATCGGAACGATGGCCACCGCCGTGATGACCTCCACCGCCGTGGTGCCCGCCACCACCATGATGGCCCCCGCCGCCATGTTGGCCGCCACCGCCATGATGACCGCCGCCGCCATGATGTCCGCCGTCATGATGACCACCATCGTGATGACCACCATCGTGATG
>DATNNI010000401.1:0-7916 GCA_035601915.1 Xanthobacteraceae bacterium | reverse complement strand
GGCTCGCGCTTAGCTCGACCGTGGGTTATGTTCCGCAAGCCGTTATGCGACGGCTAAACACCCACCGAAAGGCGGGCCATGCCCCTTCGCTGCGCGGTCCTTGACGACTATCAGAACGTTGCACTCTCTTTCGCCGATTGGTCGAAGGTTTCCGGCGACATCGACATCACGGTATTCAACGAGCATCTCGGAAGCGCGGATCAAGTCGTAGCCGCGCTCAAGGACTTCCCAATTGTCTGCGCCATGCGCGAGCGCACCACGTTCACGCCGGCGGTGATAGATGCGCTGCCGGAACTCAAGCTCCTCATCACCACCGGCATGCGCAATGCTTCGATCGATCTCGAAGCGGCGAAAGCCAGGGGCATCGTCGTTTGCGGCACGCCCGCGGTCGGCAATGCCACTGCGGCAATCGCCACCGGTCTGATGCTCGAGCTCGCGCGCCATATCGGCTACGAAAATATGCGACTCAAATCGGGCGCGTTTTGGCAAAGCACGATCGGTCTCGATCTCGAAGGGTTGACGCTGGCGCTTCTCGGCCTCGGCAAGCTCGGCTCACGCATGGCGGAGATCGGCCGCGCCTTCAAAATGCACGTCATCGCCTGGAGTCAAAATCTCACCCCCGAGAAGTGCCGGGAGGCGGGCGTCGAATATGTCGGCGGCGATGAGTTGTTCCAGCGCGCCGATTTTCTTTCCATCCATCTGCAACTATCGCCGCGCACGCGCGGCTTGATCGGCGCCCGGCAAATCGCGCTGATGAAGCGAAGTTCTTATCTGATCAATACTTCACGCGGCCCAATTGTCGACGAAGCGGCCTTGCTCGCCGCCTTGCGGGATAAACGCATCGCCGGAGCCGGACTAGACGTGTTTGACGTTGAGCCGCTTCCGCTGGACCATCCTTTGCGCAAACTCGACAACGTCGTGATCACCCCGCACCTCGGTTATGTCGCTGCGCAGAACTATCGGGCTTTTTTCGGTGGAATGGTGGACGATATCCGGGGCTTTCTCGACGGCAAGCCGGCGCGCGTGCTGACCTGATCGCTGTTCGATTAGCCGTGCCGAATTTTCAGCACCAAAATCGTCATCGTCATGACCAGCGTCGCGATGCTCGAGCCGATCAACGGAACATCAAGTATCGCCGCTCCATAGACCAGCCAAAGCAAGACGCCGAGGGTGCACAACGTCGTGCCCGGAAGCGAAATAGCTCGCGCCTCCCCCTCGCGAACGATTTTTAGCGTCTGCGGCACCCAGCATAGCGTCGTTAAAATCGCTGCTGCGGCACCAATCGCGTCGATGATGTGCGACGTCAGCATTCGGACCCTGCGGTACGACGGTGTTGATAAAGAAATGCGCTGCAACCGGACACTCGAATCATTTTTCGACACCTAACGATTGCTTGATGTGTTCGGGATGACAAACTCTGCGTCAGCGCGGCTTGCGGGCGCCGACCGGAGCCAAATCTGTCATCGGTTCGTCATGGACGAATCGTAGAATCATCAAGGCGTTGGGTTAGTTTTTGTTCCGGGTCTGTGACGCAGCAGCAGCGGTGCGAACAGCTCCCGATAGTGTCACCTGCGCCTGCGGATACATCATGAACGTCTCCGAGCACACCGCCAGAGTCTTCGATACCGATCTCATCAAACTCACCCAAATGGTCGCGCAAATGGGCGGCTTCGCCCAGAAGCAGGTGACCGATTCGATCGACGCGCTCACCCGACGCGACGTTTCGCTCGCGCGGCAAGTGATCGCCGCCGACGCCACGGTGGACAATCTGCAGCGGTTGATCGAAGAAAAGGCCATCGCGACGATCGCTCTCCGGCAGCCGATGGCGATCGATTTGCGGGCGCTGGTTGCGATGTTGCGTATCGCCAATGATCTGGAACGGGTCGGCGATCTGGCGAAGAACATCGGTAAGCGGGTCATTGCGGTCAGCGACGACCCCACGCAACGCAAGCTGGTGCGCGGACTAAAGCACATGGCCACCCTCGTCGTCACTCAATTGGCGGCGGTGCTCGACAGCTTTGTCGATCGCAATCCCGGAAAGGCCTTGCAAGTTTGGCAGGCCGACAAGGAAGTCGACGCCCTCTACGTGTCGCTATTCCGGGAATTGCTCACCTATACGATGGAAGACCCGGGCACCATTTCGATGTGCATCCATCACCTGTTCTGCGCTAAGAACATCGAGCGGATTGGCGACCACGCCACCAACATTGCCGAAGCCGTCCATTACATGGTCGAGGGGGAAGCTATCGCCGGCGAGCGCCCCAAAGGCGATAACTCGAGCTATGTCGGCGAGATCCACGCGGGCGTGAGCAGGGTTCCGGCTTGACCAGCTTGGGACGCCTATAGGGGGCCGTTAACTCCTCATTAGGGTTAACGCTCTATTGCTGAATTCACCGCCTCGCCGGCGCTTCTTTGCGTAACGTGGCTATTTGGGCAGCGATAACATGGGCTCAACGGCTGGGATTAATCTTCGCCTTCCACGCCTGCTTGCTTCGGTCGCTATGTTTACGGCAATCGCGGCCCTAGCCGGCGGATGCCAGACTACGCAAAGCACGGAATCGACCGGTTCCGTGCCGATCGTGTCCTCCGAGCATTCCGACGCCGATTGGCGGCGCGATGTGGAAGTTTACGGCCAGAAGTATACCACCAACCCGGCCAACGTGGACGTTGCGCTGCATTACGCCAAGGCGCTGCGCATGAGCGGGCAACGCGCCCAAGCGGTTGCCGTCCTTGAACGCATTTCGATCGCTAATCCCCACAACAAGGAAGTGCTGGGCGCCTATGGCCGCGCGCTGGCCGATGCTGGCAACTATAGTCAGGCGCTCGAAGTGCTCGAACGCGCGCATACGCCCGATCAGCCGGACTGGCACATCCTTTCCGCGCAGGGCGCTGTGTTGGATCAAATGGGCCGCCACGCCGAGGCGCAACGCCATTACGAAACCGCGCTCAGAATGGCCCCCGACGAGCCCAGCATACTCTCCAATCTTGGGCTTTCTTACGCGCTGGCCAAAGATTTGCGGCGCGCAGAGGCGACGCTGCGCAAGGCGGCCATGCGGCAACCGGTCGACCAGCGCGTGCGCCAGAACTTGGCTCTGGTCGTCGGATTGCAAGGCCGCTTCGAGGAAGCCGAAGCAATCGCCCGCGCCGATCTGCCGCCGAACGAGGCGGCCGCTAACGTCGCTTACTTAAAGCAGATGCTCGCCCATCATAAAGATCTGCGCGACCCGAAAACCGCCAGCATCGCGTCGCACGACTGATCGAGCGGGCAACTGGCGGCGACCGGCAAGGCTTCGCCGGCCCATCGACAAAACAGCCAAACGACAAAACAGCCGAACAGAGCGCCGACGGCAGTTAGTGTTGGATAGCCATGACCTTGATGGCTGCCGGCCCGAGAATCACTATAAACAAGACCGGCAGGAAGAATAGAATCATCGGCACTGTGAGTTTTGGCGGCAGAGCGGCCGCGCGTTTTTCCGCTTCGGACATGCGCATGTCGCGATTTTCCTGCGACAGCACGCGCATGGTGGTGCCGAGCGGCGTACCGTAGCGCTCGGCTTGCTGCAAGGCCAGACAAACGGCTTTCACGCCTTCCAGACCGGTGCGGCGCGCGAGATTCTCGTAAGCCTGCCGGCGATCGGGAAGATAGGACAGTTCCGCAGTCGTCAGCGTCAACTCCTCAGCCAACGGAATCGATTGGCCGCCTATCTCTTCGCTGACCTTTTGGAAGGCGGCTTCCACCGACATACCTGATTCTATGCAAATCAAGAGCAGATCCAGCGCGTCCGGAAACGCGCGCTTGATCGACAATTGCCGCCGCTTGATCTTGTTTTTGAGATAGAGGTTCGGGCTCAACATCCCGAAATAGGCCGCGCCAATCCCGATGCCGAGCTTTATAAGCAACGGTTCGTCGAGCTGGATTACGATAAACACGTAAAACAGAGACGCCAGCAGCATGACGACTGGCATGATCATCCGGAAAAACAGATAGGTCACGTAAGGCGCCTGGCCGCGATATCCCGCCTGGACAAGCAGGTTGCGGGCCGCCTCCTGGCCCACCCATTTGTTCAGGTTGAAATTTTCCACGACGGTCTTCATGTACACTTTAGGCGATTGCCGCAGGGAAACCCTGCTGCCCAGAGCTAGCCGCTCCCGCTCGCGCTGCCGGATTTTTTCGCGTTCAAACGCGACGGCTTTCATTCGCGTCGACAACGTGTCTCTGACAAGCAATGGCATCGCCAGCGTGATCACCGTCGCGCCGGCCGCGATTGCGGCCAGCACCATGGTGAGAACTCGCGGATCTATCAGTGCCTGGAGAATTTCAAACATATCACGGCTCAGAAATCGAAGTTGATCATTTTGCGCATGACGAAGATGCCCATCGACATCCAGACGGCGCTGCACAAGAGCATCATGCGACCGAGTGACTCGGTCCATAGCAGCGAAATGTAATCCGGGCTCGTGATGTAAACCAACGTCATCACAGCGATCGGCAGCGCGCCGATGATGCCGGCGGAAGCCTTAGCTTCTTGCGACATCGCCCGGATCTTGGCCTTCATTTTTTTGCGGTCACGCAGCACGCGCGAAAGGTTGCCGAGTGCTTCGGACAGATTGCCGCCAGCGCGCTGTTGAATGGAGATGACGATGCCGAAGAAGTTTGCTTCCGGAAGCGGCATGCGCTCGTAGAGTTTGAGGCACGCCTCGCCCAAGGGGATGCCGACCGTTTGGGTATCGATGATAGTTCGAATCTCGCTCCGCACCGGCTCGTTGGCTTCACTGGCAATGAGCTTAAGACTGTCGAGCAGCGGCAATCCGGCTTTGATGCCGCGGACGATGACGTCAACGGCGTCCGGAAAGGCATGGAGGAATTTTGCTTCGCGGCGCTTCTTCAGAAATGAGAGCAGCCAAAAAGGCACTCCAAATCCGGCGGCAAAACCAAGACCGAGGCTTTGCAGGATACCGATGCCGAAAATAAGCGGTACCAAAAAAAACACCGCGCCCAGCGCGGCGGCGGTCATCATGAACCGGCGTGTCGACCATTCCAGCCCGGCCTGCGCGATCCGGACGCTCAGCGGCACGCGCTTCGCGGTCTTCTGTCTTGCTTCGAGCTGTTTGAGCGATCCTTCGACCTGCTCGCGCCGCGATTTTTGGGCGGCCCTGGTAGGGCGCGCCGCCGCCGGTTCGGCGCGCGTGACGCTCGCCATGCGCCGTTCCGCGGCCTTTTCGCCGGACAGGATCGGGTAGAGGAAGACCCAAGCGACTCCGCCGATCGCCAGCACTACCATGAAAAAGATGACGTATATGTTCACCGCCGCCGCCCCTTTAGTTCCTCGTCGGGTTCACGGCTTGTGCGGCATCGAGCGCCGCGGCGAGCCGCACCTCCTCGCCGAAATAGCGCGCCCGCTCCCAGAACTTCGGTCGGCCAATCCCGGTTGATTTGTGCTGTCCCATAAGGTTGCCGTTAGCGTCCTCGCCCAAGATGTCGTAGACGAACAGATCCTGGGTGATGACGACGTCGCCCTCAAGCCCAATCACCTCGGTGATGTGGGTGATGCGTCTTGAGCCGTCGCGCAGACGCGCCGCCTGAATGACCACGTCGATGGAGGCGCAGATCATTTCGCGGATGGTGCGGGAAGGCAAAGAATATCCGCCCATAGTGATCATCGATTCCAACCGCGAGAGCGCCTCGCGCGGCATATTGGCGTGAAGCGTGCCCATGGAACCGTCGTGACCGGTGTTCATCGCTTGCAACAGGTCGAAAGCTTCCGGTCCGCGCACTTCGCCGACGATGATCCGCTCCGGCCGCATCCGCAAGCAGTTGCGCACCAAATCACGCATCGTGATCTGGCCTTCGCCCTCGAGGTTCGGCGGCCGCGTCTCCAGCCGCACCACGTGCGGCTGCTGCAATTGCAATTCAGCCGCGTCTTCGCAGGTGACGATGCGCTCGTCATCGTCGATGTATCTGGTCAGGCAATTAAGCAGCGTAGTTTTACCCGAACCGGTTCCGCCGGAAATCAAAACGTTCACCTGGCACCGGCCGATGATCTTGAGAATTTCCGCGCCTTCCGGTGAAATCGAGCCATACCGGACGAGCTGCTCGAGCGTCAGCTTGTCCCTTCTGAACTTGCGGATGGTGAGCGCAGGCCCGTCGATCGCGAGCGGCGGCACGATGGCGTTGACGCGCGACCCGTCGGGCAAACGCGCATCGCAGATCGGCGACGATTCGTCGACGCGGCGGCCGACTTGACTGACGATGCGCTGGCAGATGTTCAGTAGCTGCTGGTTGTCGCGAAAACGAATGCCCGTCTTCTGAATTTTTCCGCCGACCTCGATGTAGACGGTGCCGGCGCCGTTGACCATGATGTCGGCGATCTCGTCGCGGGCAAGCAATGGTTCAAGGGGTCCGTAACCAAGCACATCGTTGCAGATGTCGTCGAGCAGATCTTCCTGCTCGGAGATCGACATGACGATATTCTTGATCGCGATGATTTCGTTGACGATGTCGCGGATTTCTTCACGCGCTGAATCGGCGTCGAGCTTGGCCAATTGACCAAGATCGATCGCCTCAATCAAGGCGCCAAAGATGGTGCCTTTGGTCTCATAGTAGGAATCCGAACGGCGCGAGTCGATTGCCGACGAAACCTGCTGGTTTTGTGTCGCCGCCGCAGCCTTGCCAGGCGTAGGGGCGCTTAAAATCGGCGCGCCTAGACCGGCCGATGGAAACGGCGTGCGTCCACCTTGCGGCGACGGGCTCGTCACCGCGGGCCCGGCGGGCCCAGGTGGCGCTGCCGGCCGGGCGGGACTCGGCGGCCGATCTTCGGGTTCGGCGACGGTTGAATTATCGGAAACGTCACGCTTGCCAAACACAACTCAACTCCAGTGGACCACGTATTGACAATTACTTCTTCATCAGCTTTTCGATCAGCGGCGACAGGAAGCTCGACCGTTGCTTCGGTGGCTCCCCGCGGCCCGCCAACTTTTGCGCCATCGAGCGAAATGTTGCCGCAGTGCGATGGTTCGCGGCCATCTCGGCGATCATTTGGCCGTTATTTGCGGCCGCGCCGAATACTTGCGGTTCGAACGGAATAGTGGCGATCGGGTTGTCTTCCAGCGCCTTGGCAAAATCTGCCGCCTTTATTTCCGGGCGCTTGGGAACTCCGACCTGGTTGAGACAGTAGAGCGGTCGCTGATCGTTCGGCCGCGCCGCCTTTAGAAAGTCATACAGATTTTTTGTGTTGCGGAGATTAGCCAGATCGGGCGCCGCAACGATCAGTATGTCATCGGCGCTAATCAACGTCTGCTTGGTCCAACCGGTCCACTGATGCGGCACGTCAACGACCACGCAGGGAACGGTCGCGCGCAGCGAATCAAAGATCGCGTCGAACGCGTCCGCGCCGAAATCGTAGACCCGGTCAAGCGTGGCCGGCGCGGCCAGCAGGCTTAAGTGGTCGGTGCATTTCGACAACAACCGATCAATAAAGGCGTGATCGATGCGGTCGGGCGAAAACACCGCTTCGGCAATGCCCTGCGGCGGATCCTGGTTGAAGTCCAATCCGGCCGTACCGAAAGCCAGGTCGAGGTCGGTAACGACGGCATCGAGCATCAGGTCGCGTGCGATCGAGAAACCGATGTTGTGCGCGATGGTCGAGGCCCCTACCCCACCCTTGGCCCCGACCACCGCGATAATGCGCCCTACCGGTTTGGCGTCTGGCGCCGAAAAAAGCCCGCAAACCGCCCGCACGACCTGCAGTGTGTTGACCGGCGCGATCAAATAATCGCTGACGCCGCGCCGCACCAGCTCGCGGTACAGCCCGACATCGTTCATGCGCCCGATGATGATGACCCGCGTGGAGGCGTCACACACCGGTGCCAGCTCATCGAGGCCTCCGAGGATGTCTTCGTGACGACTCTCGGACTCG
>DATNNI010000400.1:0-4654 GCA_035601915.1 Xanthobacteraceae bacterium | reverse complement strand
CCGAAGACCAAATTGCAGGACGCCGGCAAGGCGCCGAACCGCCGCGGCACCAAGGTGCGCTTCCGCCCCGATCCGGACATTTTCGGCGCCAAGGCGCATTTCAAGCCGGAGCGCGTGTTCAAGATGACGCGCTCGAAGGCTTATTTGTTCGGCGGCGTGGAAATCCGCTGGTCGTGCGCCAAGGAGCTTTTGCGCGGCGCCGACGGCGTGCCCGAAGAGGCGACGTTTCACTTCGCCGACGGGCTCAAGGATTATCTGTCGGAAACGCTCGCCGAGGCGACGCTGGTTCATCCCGACATTTTCACCGGCTCGGCCGGCAAGGTCGGCGCCCATGGCGGCGGGCAATGGGCGGTGGCCTGGACCGCCGACACCGACGGCTTCATCAATTCCTATTGCAACACCATTCCGACGCCGGACGGCGGCACGCACGAATCCGGCCTGCGCACCGCGCTCCTCCGCGGCCTGAAAGACCACGCCGAGCGCAACGGCCAGGGGAAGCGCGCCGCCCCGGTCACCTCGGACGACGTGATGACCGGGGCCGGCGCCATGCTCTCGGTCTTCATCCGCGAGCCGGAATTCCAGGGCCAGACCAAAGACCGGCTCGCCACCGCCGAGGCGCAAAAGATTGTCGAGCAGGCGATCAAAGACCCGTTCGACCATTGGCTCGCCGGCAATCCGGCGCAGGCCAACAAGCTCCTCGACTACGTGGTCGATCGCGCCGAAGAGCGCCTTCGCCGCCGCGCCGAAAAGGAGATCGCCCGCAAAGGCGCAGTGCGCAAGCTCCGCCTCCCTGGTAAGCTCGCCGACTGCACCAACACCGCCGCCGAAGGCGCCGAATTGTTCGTGGTCGAAGGCGATTCCGCCGGCGGCTCGGCCAAGCAGGCGCGCGACCGCGCGGTGCAAGCGATCCTGCCGCTGCGCGGCAAGATCCTCAACGTCGCTTCCGCCGGCAAGGACAAGCTGGCGCAGAACCAGCAGCTTGCCGATCTTGTTCAGGCGCTCGGCTCCGGCTCCGGCGCGCATTATCGCGACGAGGATTTGCGCTACGGCAAAATAATCATCATGACCGACGCCGATGTCGACGGCGCCCATATCGCTTCGCTGCTCATCACTTTCTTCTATCGCGAGATGCGCCCCCTGATCGACAACGGCCACCTCTATCTCGCGGTGCCGCCGCTCTATCGCCTCTCCCACGGCGGCAAGATTTTTTATGCCCGCGACGACAAGCACCGCAACGAGATCCTCAAGAAAGAATTCCACGCCAACGCCAAGGTGGAAGTGAGCCGCTTCAAGGGCCTCGGCGAGATGATGGCGGCGCAGTTGAAAGAAACCACCATGGACCCGAAGAAGCGCACGCTGCTGCGCGTCGTGCTCCTTGAGGATGCAAAGAAAGATACCGAGAAATCCGTCGAGCGGCTGATGGGCACCAAGCCGGAAGAGCGCTTCGCCTTCATCCAGGAGCGCGCCGAGTTCGCCGACGAGAAGTCGCTGGATGTTTAGCTAACCCTCCTGCCCCGCGAAGCGGCGATGGGGGACGATCCGCAGCGAGCGGCGCGAGCGAAGGAGGGTAGAAGTGGCGTGAGGTGCGCGATCTTGCGGGTCGTCAGCGGATCGCGATGAGAAGCCCTACGCCGATGGTAAGGGATTGATCGCGCTGGCCGGCGTAGCTGTAGGACGGTTCCAAGAACCAGCCATACTTTCGGTCAGGCCACGGCCAGAACATAAAATCGGCGGCAAACTCCACCCCGAACTTGCTGCCGCCACCGAACGTGCTAGTCCACTCTGGTCCCAGCCCGACCATCAACTCAGTAGTTTTTGAGAGATCGAACGGTTTCTTGAAAAGAAGATCGGTGCCCCATTGGGCCGGGGCGCCGCCGAAAAGCGGGCCGGTGCCGACTTCGATCTCCAGCCAATCCTTTATCGGCGTAAATTCCACACCCACGGTAGGACCAAGGCTGCCGCCGCCCGGGAAATCCCAGTTGCCTGCGGCACCAAGCTCCACGATAGCGGTCGGTTCTTTTTCCTCAGCGAGTGCGTTGGCAGATAAGAGTGCGCCGAGAACGAATACGCTTATTACGAGTCGCATTCGATGCCCCTTAGCTTCCCCTATCGCGCCCTGCTTCCCTTGATCGGCGCGCTTACTTTCGCCTTCGCGATTTTCTCGAATTGTCGCTCAAAATTCTCTTTGCTGTCGTCATTAGAAAAAGGCCGCCGTCGGTGACGGCCTAGGGACGCCTTCGATAATAAAGATTCTCGTTCGTCCGCCGGCCGCTAGTTTGCCGAACCTTCGACAATAAACGAAAGCGAATCCGTCGATTTTATCCGGGCGGCGGTCACCTCTTTAGTCGCCGCCAAATCCGACCAGGCTTGCGCTTTTTCGACGCTGTCGAACGCGAGCAGGACAAAGCGTTGCGGCGCGGGCCCGTCGAGGCTGATGATCTTTTGCGCGCGGACGACGTAACGGCCGCCGGCGGCCGCAAGCGCGGCCGGCGTTGCTTTGTCGACAACGCCGGCCTTGAACGCATCGGCGTCGTTTATTTTCCGAACGGCAACGACGACATAGGCCGGCGGCTTGGTTTGCGCCTGCAGTCCCTGAATCGCCGCGGCACCTAGTCCAGCGCCGGCGAGCAAGGCCAGCGCGATCTTGTATTTGCTGTTCATAAGCGTTCCTTTCTTTGAATGATCGCCCCAACAGCCGCGCACTAAAGAGGATTCGGCGAGAGCGCGCGGTTTTTGACGGTGAAAGCGACTTGTTATGTTGTGCCTACCGATGGCACCAGGCTGCCGATTGACGGAGCGGAGACTTCGGTTCGTCGCCGTTTTGTAGGCAGCTCGCCGGTCGGTAAAGCGCTCGACCTTTCGGCAAGGTTATATTTTTACCGGTCCGTCGTCGAGTAACGGAAATGGGATCGTTCGCGATCTATGCCGATCGTGCCTAACGGCGCGTCTCGGAATTGAGGCGAAAGCGATCGGCTTGCCGCACCGCCGCGCGCGGCGCCAATTTCCAACATCCCGCCTAAGCAGCCTAAGCAAGCGCTCCGGAACGGCCTGTTTCGCGCGACGCCGCCAGATGTGCCGTGCAGTTGATCAGGCTCGCCGCATGCGGCGCGTCTTCATGCAACGCCGTAACGCCGGTGTTGTCGAAACGCTGCGGGACGGAAATGCCTTCGGGCACGCGCGCGTGCCGCTCGATCAGCGCCCGGCAGACCAGACCGTGCGTGACCACCACCAGCGTGCCGTTCACGGCGCGGCGGCGGGCCGCAATCAAGCCGAAGGCTTCCCCGACGCGGGCGTGAAATCTCGGCCAATCTTCACCGTTCGGCGGCGCGAAGTCGGGCGCAAAAGGGTCATCCGGCAATTCGTCATAGGGCTTCCCGCGCAGGTCCCCAAAATTGCGCTCCTGTAACAACGGGCTTTCTTCAATCGTAACCCCCGGATGGGCAGCGAGTGGCGCCGCCGTCATCCGCGCGCGCAACAGGTCGCTACACAGGATGTGAACGAACCCGTGCGCCAACAAGCGCTGCGCCAACCCTTCCGCCTGACGCATCCCGCGCGCGTTGAGCGGCATGTCGGGCCGCTGCAGGATGCGCGCTGCATTGCCGTCGGTTTCGCCGTGCCGCACCAGCAAAATCGCCATGCGCGTCATTAGCAGCGTTAAGGCGCCGCGAGCCAGAGGAAAGCGGAAGTGAAGGCGGTTCACCGAGAAATCGGTCGGCTGGGCGAGATGTCGCGCGGCGACTTTTGGCGCGATGATTCGTGGTTATGGATTCCGGCCCTCGCTACCGCTCGGCCGGAATGACAAGATGTGAAATCCGCCGCGGCGAGGCCGCGGCGGCTTCACCACGAATTCTGTTGCCCGGGATAATACGACCCGAAGCCGCGCTGGCGCGGGGCGCTGTCCTGGGAACCCCACGCGCCGCGCTGGCGCGCAACGTTGTCCTGTGGATTGCCATTAAACCAGCCACCGAAGAAGCCGCCGCCGCCACCGCCGTTGTTGTTGTTGCTGAAGAAGCCGCCGCCGTTGTCAAAGCCTTCAGGACGCTCCTCCGGGCGCGCGCGCATCGCCAGGCCGCCCTGCGGCTGGTTGTTGAGCACTACGACGAACTCGGTGCGGTAGTTGGTCTCGCGGTTCGGCGGCTCGTCCGAAATGATGATCGAAGACCGCGGCAACGCGGTCGGCGCCACCAGATCGAGCACCTCCTGCGGAAACTCGACGCGATCGAGAGCGTCCTTGGCGGTGTCGCCGTTGTCGATAGTGACCGCATTCCAACGCAAGCCGGCATCGGTGCGCGCGATCGCGGTGAAAATGTGGGTGCCGATCGGCTTGCCGGCATTCTCGATGTTAATCGGGAATTCCAGGGTCTCGAACCGCTCGCCGCCGTCCGGCTCGAGCTTATGGGTGTCGCGGCGCACGTAAATTTTGCGCGTCGAGCGGCTGATAAAGACCGACACCGGTTCGAGCGCGAGCTTGGCGTCCTTGGCGATCTTGGCGGTTTCGTTGCGCTTGGCCTCGGTGGTCTTGGCGAGTGCAAGCGCGTCGGCGATGGCGCCCTGCTTCGTCTTAAGTTCGGCCTTGGCCGTCTCGAGCTCGCCGCGCAAAGCCTCGGCTTTGGCGGCGGCCTTTTGCTGCATGTCCTCGGCCGCAGCCTTGGCT
>DATNNI010000399.1:0-2245 GCA_035601915.1 Xanthobacteraceae bacterium | reverse complement strand
GTTCGCACATCATGATGGGCTTCAGGCCGTTCTCGCCGCGCTTCAGGCCGTTCTCGGCAAGCAGTTGAGTGACGGCCTTCGCCTCGCTCAACGTGCGCACGAAGGGCACCATGACTTGTACGTTGGTCAGTCCCATCTCGTCTCGTACGCGCTTCAAGGCGCGGCACTCGAGCTCGAAACAGGGCCTGAACGCCTTGTCGATGTAGCGCGAGGCGCCGCGAAAACCCAGCATGGGATTTTCCTCGTGGGGCTCGTAGTTCTTGCCGCCGATCAAGTTCGCATATTCGTTCGACTTGAAATCCGACAGGCGCACGATCACCGGCTCCGGCGCAAACGCCGCGGCGATCTGGGCGATGCCCTCGGCCAGCTTGTCGACGTAGAAATTCACCGGGCCGTCGTAGCCCGCGATCTGCTTGCCGATGGTGTCCTTGAGCTCCGGGCTCTGCTTGTCGAATTCCAGCAATGCCCGCGGATGCACGCCGATCATGCGGTTGATGATGAACTCGAGACGCGCGAGGCCGACGCCCTTGTGCGGTATGCCCGCGAAGTCGAAAGCGCGGTCGGGATTGCCGACGTTCATGGTGATCTTCACCGGAATGGGCGGCATGGCGTCCATTTCAATGGTGCGCTGATCGTATTCGAGCATGCCGTCGTAAACAAATCCGGTGTCGCCTTCGGCGCAGGACACCGTGACCGCCTGGCCTTCCTTGACGGCGGTCGTGGCGCTGCCGCAGCCTACGACCGCCGGGATGCCGAGTTCGCGCGCGATGATGGCCGCATGGCAGGTGCGGCCGCCGCGATTCGTGACGATCGCCGAGGCGCGCTTCATGACCGGCTCCCAATCCGGGTCGGTCATGTCAGCGACCAGCACGTCGCCGGCCCTGACCCGCGACATTTCTTTCGCGTCCTTGATGATTCGCGCGTGGCCCGCGCCGATCCGCTGTCCGATGCTGCGTCCGCAGGTCAGTACCTTGGAACGTGCCTTCAGCGTAAATCGCAATATCGTGCGCCCGGCACGGCTCTGCACGGTTTCCGGACGGGCTTGCAGAATGTAAATTTTGCCGTCGCTGCCATCCTTGCCCCACTCGATGTCCATGGGCGCGCCGTAATGTTCCTCGATGATGAGCGCTTGCTTCGCCAGTTCCGTGATGTCTGCGTCGCTGAGCGAGAAACGGTGCCGGTCTGCGGGCGGTACGTCGACGGTGCGCACGCGTTGTTTGGAGTTAGGATCGGCGTAGATCATCTTGATCGCTTTGCCGCCGAGATTCTTTCTGATGATCGAGCGGCGGCCCGCGCGCAGCGCCGGCTTGTAAACGTAGAACTCATCCGGATTGACGGCGCCTTGCACCACGGTCTCGCCCAAGCCATAAGCGGCCGTGATAAAGACCACATCGCGGAAGCCCGAATCCGTATCCAGCGTGAACATGACGCCGGCCGAGCCCAAGTCGCTGCGCACCATGTATTGCACGCCGACCGAGAGCGCCACGGCGCTGTGATCGAATTTGTTGTGCACGCGGTAGGATATGGCGCGATCGTTGAACAACGAGGCGTACACTTCGTGCATGGACTTGAGCAAATGCTCCTCGCCGCGCACGTTGAGGAATGTCTCCTGCTGGCCGGCGAATGAGGCTTCGGGAAGGTCTTCCGCCGTCGCCGAGGAGCGCACCGCGACCGCGAATTCGGCGGGATCGCTGCTGCCTTTCATCTTGCGCCAGGCTTCGAGCGCTTCGGTTTGCAGGCGCTCGGGAAAGGGCGTGGCCAGCATCCAACCGCGAATCTCCGCGCCAACCACGGCCAATCTTTGCACATCATCCACGTCGAGCGTCGCGAGCACCGTGCGAATGCGTTCGTCGAGTCCGCCTTGCGCCAGAAAATCGCGGTAGGCGTGCGCCGTGGTGGCAAAACCGCCCGGCACCGACACTCCCAGGTTCGCCAAGCCGGAGATCATTTCTCCGATGGACGCGTTTTTGCCGCCGACCAGCTCGACGTCTTTATTTTTCAGCTTTTCAAACGGAATGATGTAGGGCTTCATGATGCACTGCTTGTCCGACGCTAGTTTAAATGAAACACTTTACGGCGAAAGTGCCGGCCAGGGCGAGGTTACCGTGATTAAACGAACCGTATTCTTCGTTTCCGACCAAACGGGGATTACCGCAGAAACAATGGGTCACAGTCTCATGACGCAGTTCGACGGCATCGAATTTCGCCAAGTGACTGTGCCATTTATCTCCACCGTTGACAAGGC
>DATNNI010000398.1:0-2256 GCA_035601915.1 Xanthobacteraceae bacterium | reverse complement strand
CGGCCGCGTCGTCGGTGCGCGCATCGCATATGGTGCGATGGCGGCGATGCCGGTTCGCGCCAAGGCGGCCGAGCGTGCGATCGAAGGCCGTGCGCTCGATGCCGCGAGCGTCGCCGCGGCGGTCGCCGCCGCGACCGAAGGCACCTCGCCCGCCAATGATTCGTTCGCCAGCGCCTGGTATCGACGTGAGGTGATCGGCGTCCATCTGCGCCGCCTGCTCACCGGTCAAGAATAAGAAGGCCCATAGAGAAAGCTGATAAGGAAAATTCATGGCCAAGACCGCCCTGCAATTTCGTCATAACGACCGCGATGTCGCGGTGTTTGTCGATGGTGGCGCCAATCTGCTCTCTACCTTGCGCGATCTCATCGGCGACATGACGCCCAAATTCGGCTGCGGCCAGGGCGGATGCGGCGCCTGTACGGTGCTGATCGACGGCCAGGCCCACCTCTCCTGTCTGACGCTAGCGGAGACGGTGGAAGGCCGCTCGGTTGGAACACTGGACAGCCTCAAGGACGGCGCGAACCTGCACCCGCTGCAACGCGCCTTCATGGAACACTTCGCTGCGCAGTGCGGTTATTGCACGCCGGGCATGCTGATGGCGGCAAAGGCCCTGCTCGACCACAATCCGTCGCCGACCCGTGCTGACGTCGTCAACGCGATTGCGGGCAATATTTGCCGTTGCACCGGATACGAACCCATCATCAACGCCGTGCTCGCCGCCGCCTCGGGCGGACGCGCGCGCGCCTAAAGGATCGTCCCATGCTGGAATTGCGCAAGGACATTTTCGCCGACGAGCGTGACGACAATCTCAATGAGATCGGCAAGGGCACCCAGCGTCAGGACATGCTGGGTCATGTCACCGGCACCTCCACCTATTTCAACGACCACAAATTGCAGGGCATGCTGCATCTGAAGGTGCTGCGCAGCCCGCACGCGCATGCGCGCATCCGCCGCATCGATACCGTCGAGGCCGAACGCAGCTCCGGGGTACGCCGGATCATTCGCGGCACTGACGTGCCACACAACCTCAACACGCTGCTCAGCCTGATCAATTTCGGCAAGGACGACGAGCCGACGCTGGCGGTCGACAAGGTGCGCTACAAGGGCGAGCCGGTCGTTGCCATCGTCGCCGACAGCGACCGCGAGGCCTATGAAGCGATCGCAAAGGTCCGCGTCGACTATGATCCGCTGCCCACGGTGTTCGACGTCGAGGAGGCGCTGAAGGCCGGCGCGCCGGTGGTCAACGAGACCTATCCGAAGAACACTTTCACCTATCACGAGATTTACGATCACCAGAAGCTGCGCTTTGGCGATGTCGGGCGCGCCTTCGCGAGCGCCGACCATGTGATCGAACATCGCTACCAGATGTCGCCGATCGAGCATGCGCCGACCGAGACCAACGGCTCGATCGCGGCCCCCGACACCAACGGCCGCTATGTGGTCTACACCTCGACGCAGGCGCTGTTCTTCTCGCTCGACACCTGCGCCAAGATTCTCGACGTGCCCTCGAATACCTTTCATTTCATCGGCGGGACCGTGGGCGGCGGCTTCGGCGGGAAGGTCGATACCTTGACCGAACCGCTGTCCATTCTCGGTGCGATGCTGACCGGCCGGCCGGTGCGCTACATTTTCGGCCGCGAGGAGGAGATGCAGTTCGGACCGCCGCGTGGCGCCGAACGGATCTACCTGAAGGACGGCATGATGCGCGACGGCCGTATCGTCGCGCGCAAGGTGCGCGCCTATTTCGACAGCGGCGCCTATACCCGGTTGTCGAGCTACGCCGTGGTCAAATGCGCGGCACATTTGCCGGGCCCTTACACGATCCCGAACGTCTATGGCGACATCTATTGCGTGTTCACCAACCGCACGCCGGCGACCGCGATGCGCGGCTTCGGGGTTACCGCGATGGATTTTGCGATCGAATGCCAGATGGACAAACTCGCCCATCTCATCGGCATGAACCCGATGGAGTTCCGCATCCTCAACGCCTATCGCGACGGCGACATGAAGGCGCACCGGCGCGAAGCCAAGAACACCGCATTGATCGAATGCGTGCAGGTCGCTGCCGAAAAGTCGAAATGGCCGTTGCGCGAGGAATTCAAGCGGATGTCCTCGCTCAAGGACGGCGGCGGCGAACGCGCCTTGATTCCGCTCGCGGCGGCAAGTTCGCCCGGGCCGGCGCGTGCCACCGCGCAGCAGCGCACGTCCTACGATCGCGCACCGCAGCCGGCCGCCGGACCTGCGCCGCTGCAACC
>DATNNI010000397.1:0-8078 GCA_035601915.1 Xanthobacteraceae bacterium | reverse complement strand
GCGACCGCGGCCTTCGCCTCGAAGTAGCCGACATGGCCGAGGAATTGGCCGCGCTGCGCGAGATCGTCGACGTTTTGAACGTCGGTATTGTTGTCCTCGACAAAGAAGGCCACGTGCGCTTTATGAATCGCGTCTTTCGCTATTTTTGGCGCGTGCCCGACGACATGGTCACCGGCGATCTGAGCTTTGGTCAGCTCATGCGCCACGGGCGCGGCATGAGAGCTTACGCCATGACGCACGAGCGAGCCGAAGAGTATCTTGGCAAGCAAATGGACATAATCCGCAGTGGAGAAGATCGTCCGCTTCAAATGCGCCTCGCCAACGGCGGGATGATTCAGTTCCGTTGCAAGAGCCTGCCCCGCGGCGGTCACCTTTTGTCATACGGCAATGTCAGCGAGCTGGCGAAAGAAGCGGCCGTGTTCGAGCGCCTTGCCTGTCTCGACGGCCTGACCGGATTGAACAACCGGCGGCATTTTATGACGCTGGCCGAAATGGAATGGTCGCGATTCAGGCGCTACGGCCGGCCGCTCGCGCTGCTGATGATGGACATCGATTTTTTCAAGTCGGTCAACGACCGCTACGGCCACGATGTCGGCGACGAAGTCATCAAGACGATCGGCAACATCATGCAAAACCATAAACGCACCTCTGATGTTGTCGGCCGCATCGGCGGAGAAGAATTTGCGCTGTTGTTGCCGGAGGCCGCGTCGGACAATGCCGCCGCGGTCGGCGAGAGGTTCAGGCGCCTGGTTGCCGAATGCTCCCTGGACGCGGGCATTGAGCGCATATCGGTGACGCTCAGCGTCGGAGTCGGCGCGACTCATGATCAAACAAGCGGCATCGAACAAATGATGAAGGAAGCCGATGTCGCGCTTTACGAGGCCAAACGTTCCGGCCGCAATCGGGTCTGCCGCTTCGAACCGAAGCCCCATTGAGCCCGAGGGGTATTGGCAGCTGAGCGAATTGTTAGGTGCCGTGGAATTGCAGCTTCGCCAAGCGCGCGTAGAGACCGTCGGCGGCGACGAGACTTTGGTGCGTTCCTTCCTCGACGATACGGCCCTCGTCCAGCACCAAGATGCGATCGCAGGACAGCACGGTCGCCAGGCGATGGGCGATGACCAGCGTGGTGCGCCGCTGCATCAGTTCGCCGAGTGCGGCGGCGACTTGCTTCTCGCTTTCGGCATCGAGCGATGAAGTGGCTTCGTCAAGCAGAAGAAGCGGCGCGTCGCGCAAAATCGCCCGCGCAATCGCAATCCTCTGCCGCTGGCCGCCCGACAGCGTGACGCCGCGCTCGCCGACCGCAGCCTCAAACCCTCCGGGCAGCGCAGCGATGAAGCCGGCCGCATGCGCGTGCTCGGCGGCACGCAGGATTTCAGCATCCGAAGCGTCGGGGCGACCGAAACGAATATTCTCGCGCACCGACGCGGCAAACATCACGCTCTCTTGCGGCACGAGTGCAATCCGGGCGCGAAGTTCGGAGACATCGAGCTCTGCCAATGGCACGCCATCGAACGAAATACGGCCCGCAGTCGGCTCGTAGAAGCGCAGCAGCAGATGAAAGATCGTGCTCTTGCCGGCGCCCGACGGCCCGACAATCGCGACCTTTTCCCCCTCCCCGACGCGGAACGAAACGCCTTCGAGAGCAGCGATATTCGGGCGCGTCGGATATGAGAAGCGCACGTCGCTGAAAGTCACTTCGCCGCGACCGGGCTCCGGCAGCGAACGCGGCTGCGCGAGCTTTGCAATCGCCGGCTTGACGGCCAAAAGCTCAAAAAGCCGCTCGGCCGCGCCAGACGTCTGCGCCACTTCGCCGCCGGTTTCCGATAGCGAACCGAGAGCGGCAGCCGCGATGACGGCATAAAGGATGAATTGACCAAGGCGGCCGGCGGTCAACTTCCCGGCGATCACGTCCTGGGCGCCGATCCAAAGCACGAGGATCACACTCGCGGCGATGAGAAAAATGGCGATGGCCGTGAGAACGGCGCGCGCTTTGATCGAAGCGCGCGCGGCGACAAAGGCGCGCTCGATCGCGGCGCGAAAGCGCGCGATGCCGAGCCGCTCGTTGGTAAAGGCTTGCAGCACTCGCACCGCCGAGATGAGTTCGGCGGCATAAGCCGAGGCATCGGCCAACGTGTCTTGCGCGGAACGCGAGCGCCGCCGCACTGCGCGGCCAAAGGCATAAAGCGGCAGCACGATGACCGGGATCGCCGCGAGCACGAACGCCGAAAGCCGCGGACTGCTTACCACCATCATGGCGCTGGCGCCGATAAACAGCACGAGGTTGCGCAATGCCACCGAAACGGAACTGCCGACGGCCGCTTTGATTTGCGTCGTATCCGCGGTGAGCCGCGAGATCAACTCGCCGGTCCTGGCCTCGTCGAAAAAAGCGGCCGACAACGAGGTGATGTGGGCGAACACGTCGCCGCGCAAATCGGCGACAATACGCTCGCCGAGCGTGGTGACGAGGTAGTAACGGAGCGCGCTTGTTATCGCGAGCACGGCGCCGACGCCGATCATGACCAAAAAATAGCTGTCGATCAGCGCCAGGCCTCGCGGCGAGAAACCGAAATCGATCATCCGGCGAACCGCGATCGGCACGACGAGGGTGGTGATTGCCGCAAGGATCAAGGCCGCCAAAGCGGAAATTGCACGCCACCGATAGCGCTTGAAATAAGGAAGTAGCGACACGAGCGGCCGCAAGCTTGCCCGGCGTTCCGCGGTTTGCGGATTCGCTTCAGCCACCGTTGCCGCCGGTTCGGCGCTTGTCAGCGCCACGGCGGCCGCGGGGATCGTTTCGACGTTTTCCGGGCGGAAATTCATGCCTTAAGGCGCTTCCGGCTATCCGTTCTCGGCCGCCCGACAATGCCGTTCGCGAGCGCGGCTGGCAATGTGCGACGGGATCGCGGCCGCGGCTTGTATGCGCTCGTTTGCCGCGCTATAGACCGCTCAAATTGCGCGCCATGCGCCGCTCTGATCAAGAGACACTAGATATGAAGCCCGACACCCATCCGGATTACCATGTCGTCAAAGTCGTTATGACCGATGGCACCGAATTCACCACCCGCATGACCTGGGGCAAGCCGGGCGATACGCTGCATCTGGATGTCGATCCGAAATCGCATCCGGCCTGGACCGGCGGCCAGCAGCACCTGCTCGACCGCGGCGGGCGGCTTTCCCGGTTTCAGAAAAAGTTTTCGGGCTTTCTCAAGAAGTAGCCGGTTACAGCCGCGATTTCAGTTAGTAAGCGGCAAGGCAAGCTTCGCATCGTCAATGGTCCGGCGCTAGAGACGACCGAATAATTCCCCGGTCGCCAGCTCCCATCTATCTGAAAGCTTAGCGACGACAGCCGCGCAAACGTCAGATGCGGTCTTGCTCGAATGCGGCCTTCAAAAGCCCCAACTGCCGCTCGACCGGGTTGCCGACGACGACCTTGAACGGCACCGGCGCATGCATGGTTGCATCCAGCCGGCGTACTTCGGCTTGCAATTTCGTCGACCGGGCAATCAGCTCCTGAAGCCTCGCCGGCAACAGCGCAATCGACTTGGCATCGCCGGGGTCGCAAGCTGCAAGTTTGACTTTGCTTTTTTCCTTGCTGGCTTGGGCGAGCGTCATTTCCCCTTCTTTGACGGCGCGGTGCAGAAGAAGCCACGACGCGATCTGCATCAACCGCGTGGTCAGCCGCATGCTTTCCGTCGCGTAGACCAGCGCGGCACTGCGCTCAAGCCTTTTGGATTCCGTCCGCCCCGAGCCGTCGAGATAAGTCGCCGTTTCCTCGACCAACGCCATTCCGTCGCGAAAGAGAGTGGAAAAGGCTGGGGAACTCGCCAGGCGTTCGCTGAAAGATACCGCGCCGGCTTCGATCGCACGCTTCTCGGACATGGGTACGCCTCACTACCGGCGCAGCATCGCTCGCTCCGCTCGCCGAGTCCAGCGGAACAAGCGGCTTAATCGTCCGCATAGTTGCCGCGGCGCGGCAAAAAGCTCAGCGGGCGCAAAAAAAGAGCCGCCGTTGCCGGCGGCTCAAGGTGATAACAGGGAGGCGTCAAACAGAGTGGACAGGAGCCACTCGATGTCCAGAAGTTGGACAATATCCGTAATGAACGAGAAAGCTTAACCACAGGTTAACGACTCGAAAACAGTTGCACCTTTTTTCAGGGATTTGTCCGACGGCTGACGCGCTGATCGCCGAGGCGCTTCGCGCGGCGGCGGCCACGTTAACCAAACCTGCTACTTCTTAAAGAAGCTGTCGGCGGCGCGCTGTGAGGCCTGCTTTCGGGTCGCCTCCGCTTCGAGACGCGCAATCTCGTCTTTGAGCAACCCGATCCGCTCGGCTAGTTCGCCGACCGACAGCAGCGACAATTCCTGCCCGATTTCGTGCGCGATTTTCTTCTTGGGCAGATCATCAGGATCGATCGCGGCCATGAGCGTCACTCCTCCGCCTGTAACTACCGCTAGCAGCCCGGCTTGTCATATTCACCCGGCGGAAATCGGCCGTGCGACAGTCCGTCAGCGCCTACCCATTGAAGATAAACGGCAAAATTGTTGCGTCCCGGCGCGTAAGCGGGCTAATCATCGATAGTCGACGTTTTCGGTTTGTGACCGGATCAACCCCGCCGGGCCGAGGATTCGGCGCAAAGCCTGCTAAGGTGCGAACGGGGTCTTTCCTGAGCGTCGGGGCTCACTCTGCGCCAGCGGCCTAATGTCGGAGTCGCTCTTTTGTTATTCCATCGCGCCCTTGCGGTGCTTGCCTCGTTGGCGCTTGGGGTTTTTTGCGGGCTCTCCAGTGCGGCGGCCGTCGAGGCCGTCAATGTCCGGGTCGACGCCGGCGCGATAGACCTCACCGCGGCGGTAGAATTTCAACATACTGACGGCGACCGCCTCCAGGTCTCCACCGCACCCGGTGCCGACGGAATCGTCCGCCGTATCGAGGTGCGAGCGCGCGAGGCCGGAAACAACTGGGCGGTTTTCGCGCTGGCCAACAACAGCGACGAGCAGATCGACCGCCTGATCGCAGCGCCACACTATCGCATGGTCGGATCGGGATTGATCTGGCCGGACCTCGGCCTTTCGCGGATCATCAACCTCACTCCGTCGTCCGGCGATCCGCCGGAACGTCTTTACAATGCCACAGCCGATGTCTTTCGCGTCACGCTCGATCCCGGCACGGTGATCACTTTCGTCGCCGAATTACGAACGGCAAATTTGCCGCAGCTCTATTTGTGGGAGCCTGACGCTTTCAAGGACAAGATCAACTCGCTCACGCTTTATCAGGGCATCGTTATCGGCATCGCGGGCCTGCTCGCGTTGTTCCTCACCATCTTGTTCGTGGTGAAAGGAAGCGTGATGTTTCCGGCCGCCGCGGCGCTCAGCTGGGCGGTGTTGATCTATATCGGCATCGATTTCGGTTTTTGGGGCAAGGTGTTCGATATGTCGTCGGGCGCCGAGCGCATCTGGCGCGCGTCGAGCGAGGCGATCCTGGTCGCGACGCTGCTGGTATTCCTGTTCGCGTATCTCAACTTGAATCGCTGGCACGTTCGCTATTCCCATATCACGCTGGGATGGCTCGCTTTTCTCGCCGCGTTGGTGGCGCTCGCCATGTTCTCGCCGGCGGTCGCCTCCGGCATCGCGCGCGTCTCGCTGTTTTTCATCGCCGTGCTTGGACTGGGTCTGGTTATCTATCTCTCGACCCACGGTTTTGACCGCGCGGTGATGCTGATTCCGACCTGGCTTCTGTTAGTGGTCTGGGTGGTCGGCGCGGCAATGACGGTTCTGGGATTCCTGACCAACGATATCGTCGGTCCGGCGCTGCTTGGCGGCCTCGTTCTCATCGTCATGTTGATCGGTTTCACGGTGATGCAGCACGCGTTCGCCGGCGGGCTTGCGCAGGGGATCGTGTCGGACGTGGAGCGCCGTGCTTTGGCGCTGACCGGCGCCGGCGATATGATCTGGGATTGGGATGTCGCCGCCGATCGCGTTTTCACCAGCCCGGAGACCGAAGCCGCGCTTGGCCTCAAGGGCGGATCGCTCGACGGTCCGGCCGCGAACTGGCTTGAAGTGGTGCATCCGCTTGACCGCGATCGCTTTCGCGCAACGCTGGACGGCATCATCGAGCAGCGGCGCGGCCGCGTCGCCCAGGATTTTCGGATGCGAACGGCCGACGGCCATTATCTTTGGTTTGCGCTGCGGGCGAGGCCGGTCGTCGGTAGCGATGGTGAAGTCATTCGCCTGGTCGGGACGTTAAGCGACATCACCGACGTCAAAACCGCGGAAGAGCGACTGCTGCACGACGCCGTGCATGACAACCTGACCGGGTTGCCCAATCGGCAATTGTTTCTCGATCGCCTGGAGGCGGTGCTCGGCTTTGCCAAAAATGATGTGTTGATCAAGCCGACCGTCATGGTGATCGACATCGATCGCTTCAAGCAGGTCAACGATTCTGTCGGAATGGCGCTCGCGGATTCGATCCTGCTGACGTTGGCCCGCCGGCTCGGCCGTCTGATCAAACCGCAAGACTCGCTGGCACGCTTGTCGGGCGATCAATTCGGCCTCTTGCTGTTATCCGAGCGCGAGACCGCACGCGTCACGGCGCTCGCCGAAACCATCAAGCGCACGGTGCGCGCACCTATTACCTTCAACGACCGCGAGATTTTTCTGACCGGCTCCATCGGAATAGCGACCGGCGACGGCGAACAACAGCGCGCGGAGGAGCGCTTGAAGGATGCCGAACTCGCCATGTACTACGCCAAGCGCAACGGCGGCGATCGCATCGACGTGTTCAAGCCGCCGATGCGCGCCCGGAAATCCGATCGGCTATCGATCGAATCCGACTTGCGCCGCGCCATCGAGCGCGAAGAGATTAGCATCCTCTATCAGCCGATCGTGCGGCTGGAGGACCGTTCCGTTGCCGGGTTCGAGGCGTTGGCGCGCTGGAACCATCCGCGCCTCGGCAAGATGTCGCCGGCGGAATTCATAACCATCGCCGAGGAATCCGGCCTCATTGTCGAGCTTGGCCTGTTCGTTCTTGAGCGCACGGCGCGGCAGCTCAGCGCCTGGCAGCGCACGATCCGTGCACGCGACCATGTGTTCGCCAGCGTCAATATTTCCTCGCGCCAATTGCTTCGCCATGATCTCATTCAAGACCTGCGCTCGGTAATGGCGCGGGCGCCCCTTGCGCGCGGATCGCTCAAGCTCGAGTTGACCGAATCCGTGGTCATGGAAAATCCGGAACACGCCGCGCAGATGCTGCATCGAATTCGCGAGCTCGGGGCCGGCCTTGCGCTCGACGATTTCGGCACGGGTTATTCCTCGCTTGCTTATTTGCAGCGCTTTCCTTTCGACACCATAAAGATCGACCAATCTTTCGTGCGCACGACCGCCAAAGGCACCCGGCCGGTGATCCTGCGCTCGATCATCACGCTCGCGCACGATCTCGGCATGGACGTGGTTGCGGAGGGCGCGGAAACCGATTCGGACGCGGTCGAGCTTTACCAACTCGGTTGCGAGTATGCCCAGGGCTTTGTGTTCGGTGAGCCGATGCCGGAAGAGAAGGCGCGCGAGTTGCTGCAGCCGCATGCCAAAGCCGAAATGGTAAGGTAGCGGACGCCAAAAGCGGCGCCGATCTGCGCGGCCGCTCTAGCCATAAAATTATCTTGGCTTGATCTGGAGCATGATCCCGAAAAGTGGACACCGGTTTTCGGAAAGATCATGCTCCATCAACAACCGAGAGCGGGATGACGATTCGAAGAGAAGTCATCGCGCTCTAGGCGTGGCCGGCTTCGCTCGACAGCATGCCGAGATCGATGCCGATTTTCTTCAGCGCCTTCTCGTATTTTCCGCCTGTGTCGGGCCCGAAAATGAGCTCCGAATCCGAAGGACAATGCAGCCAGCCGTTGCCTTGGATTTCGCTTTCGAGCTGGCCCGGCGCCCAGCCGGCATAGCCGAGCGCGAGAATCGCGCTCACGGGCCCGGCGCCGCGCGCGATCGCCTTGAGAATATCAAGCGTTGCGGTAAGGCAAATGCCCTCGTCGATCGGCAGTGTCGAATTCTCAATAAAGAAGTCGGCGGAGTGCAGGACGAAG
>DATNNI010000396.1:0-13588 GCA_035601915.1 Xanthobacteraceae bacterium | reverse complement strand
GCACGGCGCTATTCAACTGGCTGTACGCGCGCGGGCGGGGCGGCAAGATGCTGTTGCGCATTGAGGACACTGATCGCGAGCGCTCCACGCAGGCGGCTATCGACGCCATCTTGGATGGACTTTCCTGGCTCGGCATCGATTGGGACGGCGAACCTGTTTACCAATTCTCTCGCGCGGCCCGGCACCGCGAGGTGGCTGAGCAGCTCCTCGCTTCGGACCACGCCTACCGCTGCTACGCGAGCGCCGAGGAACTTACGCAAATGCGCGAAGCGGCGCGGCGCGAGGGGCGCTCGCGGCTTTATGACGGCCGCTGGCGCGATCGCAATCCGAGCGAAGCACCCGCAGGCGTAAAGCCGGCCATTAGGCTGAAGGCGCCGCTGACCGGCGAGACCGTTATCGAAGATCAGGTTCAGGGCCGCGTGGTCTGGCAGAACGAAAACCTCGACGATCTTGTGCTGCTGCGTTCCGACGGCACACCGACTTACATGCTCGCCGTCGTGGTGGACGATCACGACATGGAAGTGACGCATGTCATTCGCGGCGACGATCATTTGACCAACGCGGCGCGGCAAAAACAGATTTATGACGCGCTCGGCTGGACCGTGCCGGTCATGGCGCACATACCGCTGATCCACGGGCCAGACGGCTCGAAGCTTTCGAAGCGGCATGGCGCTCTCGGCGTTGATGCCTACCGCGCCCTGGGCTATCTGCCGGCGGCGCTGCGCAACTACCTGGTGCGGCTCGGCTGGAGTCACGGCGACCAGGAAATATTTTCGACTGAAGAAATGATCGCCGCATTTGATCTGCCGCAAATCGGTCGCGGCGCTGCCCGTTTCGATTTCGCCAAGCTTGAAAACCTCAACGGGCATTACATCAGAAGCGCTGCCGACGACGCTTTGCTCGGCGCCATCGAGCGGCTGTTGCCGCATCTTGCCGGAGGCGACGCTATCGCCGCCAAGATGACGCCGGAGCTGCGCCGGCAATGGCTGGAAGCTATGCCCAGCCTGAAGGAGCGCGCCAAAACCCTGGTCGATCTGATTGATGGCGCGTATTTTTTACTTGCCGACCGCCCTCTCCGTCTCGACGACAAAGCGTCGGCGCTGCTCACGCCGGAAGCCAGGACGATGCTCGGCGAAATTGCCGACAAGCTCGGCGGCGTGGAACCATGGACCGCCGAAGCCACCGAACAAGCGGTACGAACGTTCGCCGAGCAGCGCGGCATCAAACTGGGCGCCGTCGCGCAGCCGATGCGGGGCGCGTTGACCGGCCGGACAACGTCGCCCGGAATCTTTGAAGTGCTGACAGTCTTGGGTAAAGCGGAAAGCCTGGCACGTCTTAACGATCAAGGCCGCGCCGAGCTGGTCAAGCCACGCCCACACCAAGGCAGTGCGCCCTGCTAGCGGAAACAGCGATTCGAGCCTATTTTCTTGCAGTGCACACTTGCGTGCGCTACGGCAATAGAGCCGGATCGACGGCGCTGCGCCTGCTTTCGAGCCGCAGCCCGCGTGCGCTGCAACGTTGAGGCCGCGAGACAGCAAGGATTCCATCATGGATGCGAAAACCGGCGCGAACGTCAAATCTGCCAAGCTGATCCTGGGCGACAAGGATTGGTCGTTCCCGGTCCACGATGGAACGATCGGCCCCGAAGTCGTCGATGTCAGCAAGCTCTACGGCGAGGCCGGCATCTTCACCTACGATCCCGGCTTCACGTCAACCGCCGCCTGCGAATCGAAGATCACCTACATCGACGGTGACGAAGGCGTCCTGCTTTATCGGGGTTATCCGATAGAAGACCTCGCCGAGCACGGCGACTTTCTCGAGACCTGCTATTTGCTCCTGTACGGCGAACTGCCGACTGCAGCCCAAAAGGAAAATTTCGACGACCGCGTGGTCCATCACACCATGGTCCACGAACAGATGAGCCGTTTTTTTCAAGGCTTTCGCCGCGACGCGCACCCGATGGCGGTTATGGTCGGCTGCGTCGGCGCGCTTTCCGCCTTCTATCACGACTCCACCGACATTACCGACCAGACCCAACGCATGATCGCCTCGATCCGCATGATCGCGAAAATGCCGACACTGGCGGCCATGGCCTACAAATATTCGGTCGGTCAGCCGTTCATGTATCCGAAGAACGAGCTGGATTATGCGTCCAACTTCTTGCGGATGTGCTTCGCGGTGCCGTGCGAGGAGTACAACGCCAATCCGGTCGTGGCGCGCGCCATGGACCGGATTTTTACGCTGCATGCCGACCACGAGCAAAACGCTTCGACCTCGACGGTTCGGCTGGCCGGCTCAACTGGCGCCAACCCCTTTGCGTGTATCGCCGCCGGCATTGCCTGCTTGTGGGGGCCCGCGCACGGTGGCGCCAACGAAGCGGCGCTGAAAATGCTCGGCGAGATCGGCACGGTCGACCGCATTCCGGAATACGTCAAGCGAGCCAAGGACCCGAAAGACTCATTCCGGCTGATGGGCTTCGGTCACCGGGTTTACAAAAACTATGACCCGCGAGCCAAGATCATGCAGAAAACCTGCCACGAGGTTTTGCACGAACTTAGCATCAACGATCCTCTGCTGGACGTCGCCCTCGAACTCGAACGCATTGCCCTGCACGACGAATATTTTATCGAAAAGAAGCTTTACCCGAACGTCGACTTTTATTCGGGCATTACGTTGCGCGCCATGGGCTTCCCGACCTCGATGTTCACTGTGCTGTTCGCGCTGGCCCGGACTGTCGGCTGGATCGCCCAGTGGAAGGAAATGATCGAAGATCCGCACCAGAAACTCGGCCGTCCGCGGCAGCTTTATACCGGTTCGCCGCGCCGCGAATACCAGCCGATTTCTCGAAGGAAATAAGCTCGTCATTGCGAACGTGAGCGAAGCAAATCCAGCGACACCTAAGGCCTGGATTGCTTCGTAAGAGGAGCTTGTCATCGGGCCGGCCAATTCGGGCAATAGCGCGTCCCGCGCGTGAACACGCGATTGCCCGTTGGCTCGTCGCTGTGACAGCCGATCCTAAAAGTGACTGTATGACTGCCGCGCAAACGCGAGCACCTTGCCGCCGCGCAGAAAACGCGCCCCCTCGCCTCTTCGCACGTATCCAATTTGGGTTATCGGCACGCCCGCTGCCCTGGCGGCGCGGCGGAATGCGGCAAGCTTTCTCGGTGCGACCGTCAACGCGATCTCATAGTCGTCGCCACCGGTCAGCACTGTTTCCATCAGTTCGGGTTCGGCGGCGAGCGCTGCGCGCGCAGCCCTAGAGAGCGGCACTTGCGCCACATCGACATCAACCGCCACTTTTGAGCCCCGGCACAGCTTGTCCAGATCGCCCGCCAGTCCGTCTGATATGTCGATCGCCGCGGACGCATAGCGCAGCACTGCCTGCGCTAGCGCGTTGCGTGGCTCCGGCAGCGCGTACCGCCGCAGAAGCTCCGCAGCCTCGGCTTTACCGAGGCGCCAGCGTTGAGCGAGGCGGCTATTGCGGCGCAGTTTGAGGCCGAGCGCCGCATCTCCGATGGTGCCAGTGATCACCACCGCGTCGCCGACCTTCGCCGTCGAGCGGCGCGCCATTTTGCCGTGCGGCACCGCGCCGAATGCTGCGATGGAGACCGCGGCCGGTCCGGGCGTGTGGTCGGTGTCACCACCGAGGAGCGGACAGCCATAGTGCTTCGCGTCATCGCCGAGGCCGCGCGCAAACGCCGCGACCCAAGATTCCTTTGTTGCGACTGGCAGTGAAAGCGCCAGCAAAAAGCCGAGCGGCCTCGCGCCCTTGGCGGCGAGATCGGACAGATTCATGCGCAGCGCCTTGCGCGCAATCAAATCCGGCGGATCGTCCGCAAATACATGCACGCCGGCAATTACGCCGTCGGTTGTCATAACAAGATCGGAGCCCGGTGGCGGCGCGATCGCCGCGGCATCGTCCGTCAGATTGAATGCGCCGGGATGTTTGGCGAGCGGCCGAAAATGACGCGCAATCAGGCGTGCCTCAGCCGACGGTTTAACTTTTCCTGGCATCGCGCTGCGTGCTCGCTAGTGGAGCTTTGGATTTGACATTCGCTTCGCGAAGTTCGCGGCCCGCCCGGTAGCGAATGTCAAATCCGCTCCACGGGTTATACTATGGGTTTATCAGCGCCGTCCCCGCGAGGAAATGCCTTGGAAGCCTTCGACCTTTATGCGCCTGTGATCGATGCCGATCCGTTTCCCTATTACGCGGAGCTGCGCGCCAAGCACCCCTGCTATTGGAGCGATAACGCCCAGCTTTGGATATTGTCGCGCTACGACGACATCGTTGAGGCGGCCCGCGATTGGGAAACCTTTTCCTCGTCACAGGGCAATATGGTCGACGAGCTTCCCGGACGTGCCGGCGCTACGCTCGGGACCACCGACCCGCCCCGGCACGATCGCCTGCGCGCGCTGAGCCAAGCCGCCTTTCTCAAACGCAACCTCGACCGGATGATCGGCCCGACACTGGAAATCGCCGACCGGTCGCTAGAGCGGATTACCGAGCAAAAGACCTTCGAGTTCGTCAACGACTTTTCCAGCCAGATTACCGTGGGCCTCCTGTTTCGCATTATGGGCCTTCCGGAACGCGATCACACCGACATCAGGCGCAAGGTCATCCTGGCGGTTTCGACCGACAAGAGCGTGAAGGGACGCACGCCCGAACACATCGCCGCGTTCAAAGAGATCAGCGATTTTCTCACCGCCGAGGTCGCCGCGCGACGGGCAAAGCCGACCGACGATCTGATCACGCACCTGGCCGAGGCCGAAATTGATGGCGATCGGCTCTCGGATCGCGAGGTCGTGCTGACTACGGCGACGTTTGTCATGGCCGGCGTCGAATCGTTGTCGAGCTTTATGAGCGTCTTTGCGCTCAATCTTTGCGACTATCCGGATGCCAGACGGCGCGTGACCGCCAACCCAGCGCTCATCGCGCCGGCCATCGAGGAATCGCTGCGCTTCAACACGTCAGCGCAGCGTTTCAAGCGCACGGCGATGCGCGACGTCACGCTGCACGGCCAGACAATTCGCCCAGGCGACAAAATCGTGCTGGCGTTCGGCTCGGCCAATCGCGACGAACGCAAGTTTCCCAACCCGGACATCTTTGACATCGATCGCCGCCCGCTGGGCCATTTGGGTTTTGGCTCCGGCAAGCATTTCTGTCTCGGCGCACAAATGGCGAGGCTGGTCACGGAAACAGCCATGCGGCGCTTTCTTGAACGTGTGCCGGAATACCGCCTGACCGTGGACAAGCTGTCCTGGAATTCGTCGTCGAATTTCCGCAGTCCCGTGGCGCTGCCGTTCATATGCGGCTAAGGCAGTTCGCCCGCATCTTCCCCCGCGCTTGGCGGAGGGTCGAATTCCCCACTTCGCAGCTGCCGCGCGAGCTGATCGAGCACGGCGTTCACCATCCCGGTCTCGTCCCCCTCGACAAAGGCCGATGCGACGTCGACATATTCTGACGTAACCACGCGCGCGGGGATGTCGCGCCGGCAGGCAAGCTCGTAAGCGCCGGCGCGAAGGATCGCGCGCAGCACCGCCTCGATGCGTTTGAGCGGCCAGCCGCGGCTCAAAGCGGCATCGATTTGCGGATCGAGCTTGGTTTGCTCGCGCACAACGCCACCGACGATGTCGCGGAAAAATGCCGCTTCAGCGGGCAGATAGTTCGCGCCTTCGACCTCGGCGCCAAGCCAGTGACTTTCAAACTCGGCCAAAATCTCGTTTATGCCGGTGCCGGCGAGATCCATCTGATAAAGCGCTTGTACGGCGGCCAGCCGCGCCGCACCGCGTTTATTCGCTTTGCGCTTGTCCCTGGCTCCAGTTTTGGCTCCGGCGCGCACGCTCTTATCGTTTCCTCAAACGCCGTTTGAGGCGCAGCAGCGCCAGCGCGGCGCGGGCCGCATCGCCACCCTTGTCCTGCTCTTCGATGCGGGCGCGGGCGAAGGCCTGTGCTTCGGTATTGACCGTCAAGATGCCGTTGCCGATCGGCACGTTGCGGGTAATCGCGAGGTCCATCAGGCCACGCGCCGACTCGTTCGAAACGATTTCGAAGTGGATGGTGTCGCCACGGATGACGCAACCGAGCGCCACAACGCCATCGTACGGCCGGCGTTTCTTCGCCGCCGCATCGAGCGCCAGCGCAATCGCGATTGGAATCTCCAGCGACCCCGGGACGGAAACCTGCTCGACCGCTGCGCCCGCGCCCTGCAATTCCTTCATTGCGCCCGCCAGGAGCAAATCGGCAATGCCGTCGTAATAGCGCGCCTCGACGAGGAGTATGCGCGCGCCCTTAATGTCGCTCGTCTCGCGCTTTCCCCGCCGCGGCCCGGCCATCGCTCTACTCCTCGAAGCGCCGGGTCGTAGCAAGCCGATAAGGCGCTAACAAGGACGGCGGATTAACTGGCTTTTGTCTCGCGGTCAGGCGCTCGGTCGCGCCGCTTGCATGAGCCGCGCGGCATAGCGCGCCATCTGATCGACTTCCAAATTCAGCCGCGATCCGGCTTGCAGTGCGCCGAACGTCGTGACCTCGAGCGTATGCGGGATGATCAGCACGGAAAATTCGTTCTCGGCGACTTCGTTGACCGTCAGCGAGACGCCGTCGAGCGCGACCGAGCCTTTGGGCGCAATAAAACGCGACAGCGCGGCGGGGACGCGAAGCGACAGGCGCGCCATCCCTGGCAGGTCTTCACGGATCACAAGTTCGGCAATGCCATCGACGTGCCCGCTGACCAGATGTCCGCCGAGCTCGTCGCCCAGGCGGAGGGAACGCTCGAGGTTAAGCCTCGTACCGCGCTGCCAAGTGCCAGCGCTGGTCACGCGCAAGGTTTCCGCTGCCACATCGACCGCGAAGAAGGCCCGCGTACCGCGGCGTCCACGCTCGACGACGGTCAGGCAGGGACCGGAGCAGGCTATCGAGGCGCCTAATGGGATCGTTCCGGGATCGTAGGCGGATGCAATAGTGAGGCGGCGGAGGCCGCGTACCTGCTCGTCGATCTCAAAAACTTCGCCTATGTCGCTGATAATGCCTGTAAACACGGCCGTCACTTTCGCTCGAAAACGTCGCGAATATCCGCGCCCACCGAATCGCTCTTTACGCGTTCCAGCTGCGGCGAGTTGGTCAAAGCGGCCAGCGGCAAACCCTCGAGCGCGTTAATGCCATCCGCGCCGACGATCTTTGCCGACCGGAACAGCATAGCCTCATCGACAAGATCGGCCGCAACAAGCGAGGCCGCCAAGGTCGGGCCACCTTCCACCATGAGACGCGTTATGCCCCGCTCGGCGAGCAGCTTGAGCACTGTGGAGATATCCAACTGTCCGGCGCGGCTGGGCACTCGCATGATATGCGCGCCGGCGGCGGATAAGGCTGGCTCACGGTCTAACAGCGCGCGCATGCCGGCGATAACCCAAAGCGGCACCTCGCGCGCGGTTCGCGCAAGGCGCGAGCCTTCCGGCAACCGCAGGTCGCCATCGAGCAGAACACGAACCGGAGAATCTTTCTCCATGCCCGAAAGGCGGCACGTCAGGAGCGGATCGTCAGCCAGCGCGGTGCCGATGCCGATTACGATGGCATCGCTCTGGGCACGCAGCAGATGTACGCGATCGCGCGCTTCGCCGCCGGTGATTGCGAGAGGGCGCCGCCCGGCCGCCGCAACCTTGCCGTCCGCTGAAACCGCAAGCTTGAGCATGACGTGGGGACGCCCGTCGCGTACGCGCCGGATGTGCCCCGCGTGATCGCGGCGCGCCTCTCGCGCGCCAACGCCAATATCGATGGCGATCCCCGCTGCAGCCAGCCGCGCATGCCCCGCCCCGGCTACCTTCGGATTGGGATCCTCCATAGCCGAGACCACCCGCGCAATTCCGGCGGCGATGACGGCGTCCGCGCATGGCGGCGTTTTGCCGTGATGCGAGCACGGTTCGAGCGTCACGTAGAGCGTGGCGCCGCGAGCCGCCTTGCCGGCCCGCCGCAAAGCCTCGACTTCGGCATGAGGACGGCCCCCGGGTTGGGTCCAGCCCCGACCGGCGATGATGCCATTCTCAACGACGACCGCACCGACTGCGGGATTTGGCCAAGTGCGCCCGAGGCCGCGCCGTCCCAGCGTCAGCGCCAACGCCATGAAGCGCTGATCCGCGCCGGCCGCTCCGGAGGCTACGTTCACTTGCGCGCGATCTCGGCGGCCTCTTCGCCCGATAGTTCGGCTAGCGCCGTCTCGAAGTCCTTGGCCTCGCGGAAATTGCGATAGACGGAGGCAAACCGCACGTAAGCGACGTCATCGAGGTCGCGCAAATAAGCCATTACCGTTTCGCCGATGGCCTCCGAGGAGATTTCGCTTTCCCCCTGGCTCTCAAGCTCGCGCACGATCTTCGAGACCATTTGGTCGATCCGTTCCGGCTCGACCGGCCGCTTGCGCACGGCGATTTGCACCGAACGCAGAAGCTTGTCGCGATCGAACGGCACGCGTCGCCCGTTGCGCTTGATGACGATCAACTCGCGCAACTGAACACGCTCAAAAGTCGTAAAGCGGAAATTGCAGGAAAGGCAGATGCGCCGCCGGCGGATAACCGACGAATCTTCGGTCGGCCGCGAGTCCTTGACCTGAGTGTCCAGACTTCCGCAACTCGGACAGCGCATTCCCCGCCCTCGGCCTCAATTCTGATAGATAGGGAAGCGGTCGGCCAGCCGCTTCACCTGGTCCCGCACGCTTGCCTCCGCCGCCGGCGCGGCGTCGGCCTTGTTTCGCGAAAGCGCTTCAAGAACCTCGGCTATCATCTCGCCAATCTGGCGGAATTCGCCAATGCCAAAGCCGCGAGTCGTGCCTGCGGGTGTGCCCAGGCGGATTCCGGAGGTGACCGTCGGTTTCTGCGGGTCAAACGGTATGCCGTTCTTGTTGCAGGTGATCCGAGCCCGCTCGAGCGCGGCTTCGGCTACCTTTCCCGTAAGGCCCTTCTTCCGCAGATCGACCAGCATGAGGTGCGTGTCAGTGCCGCCTGAGACGATATCGAGGCCGCTCGACTTTAACGTTTCGGCAAGCGCCTTCGCATTTTCGATGACGTTTTTCGCGTAAATTCTAAAGGACGGGCGCAGCGCCTCGCCGAATGCGACCGCCTTGGCGGCAATCACGTGCATCAGTGGCCCGCCCTGCATTCCCGGAAAGACCGCGGAATTCAGCTTCTTGGCCAATTCCTCGTCGTTGGAAAGGATAGTGCCGCCGCGCGGTCCCCGAAGCGTCTTGTGGGTCGTGGTGGTGACGACATGGGCGTGCGGCACCGGGCTCGGATGGACACCGCCGGCAACGAGACCAGCGAAATGTGCCATGTCGACTACGAGGTAAGCCCCGACGCTGTCGGCGATTTCGCGAAACCGGCGAAAATCAATGATGCGCGGATAGGCCGATCCGCCGGTAATGATCACCTTCGGCTTGTGCCGGACGGCCAGGCGCTCGACCTCGTCCAGGTCGATCAAATGATCGTCGCGGCGCACGCCGTAAGGTACGGGGTTAAACCAGCGGCCGGACAAGTTGACCGGCGAGCCATGAGTCAGGTGACCGCCCGCGGCCAGATTAAGCCCCATGAACGTGTCGCCCGGTTGCATCAACGCCATGAAGACTTCGGCGTTGGCGGAGGCCCCGGAGTGCGGTTGGACATTGGCGAAAGAGCAGCCGAACAGCTTTTTCGCCCGGTCGATGGCGATTTGCTCGGCGATGTCGACGAACTGGCAGCCGCCGTAATAGCGCTTGCCCGGCAAACCCTCGGCGTATTTGTTGGTCAGCACCGAACCTTGGGCTTCCAACACGGCGCGGCTGACAATGTTTTCCGAGGCGATCAGCTCGATCTCGTGACGCTGGCGGTTGAGTTCGCCGTCGATCGCCTTGGCAATCTCCGGGTCGCTTTCGCCGAGCAATGCGGAGAAGAAGCCTTCAGCCTGGAGTTCGGCGTCACGGGCGATCGACATGCACAATCCTTATCTGCCGCTAGCGGGTCGTTACCCCCGCACGACCCGCCGATAGCATACCGGAAGCGTAGCGCAAGGTGTCGCGTTACACCCTCCTCGTCCTAACCATATTTAGGGATTTTAGCTCACCCGCAGGAGAACGACGGGAGCATAAGTCGCGCCGAGACTAAAGCCCGCTCACAGGTTGCTGGTGGTCGCTTGCGCTCCGGCAACGCCGTCCTTGCCGTAAATGTCCTCGCGGAACTGCACTACGCCGTCTTCGGTCGCCCATCCGGTGATGTAGACCCAATGCAGCGGCACCGGCTTCTTCAGTTCGACGTTCTTCTGGTCGCCGGACTTGATCGCACGGTCGATATCGGCGAGCGACCAGCCTTTCGCGCCTTCGAGCAACCAAGCAACGAGTTGGCGGACGTTCTGCACGCGCACGCAGCCCGAAGAGTGAAACCGGAAGTCGTCGCCGAACAAATTCTTGAGTGGCGTGTCGTGCATATAGACGCCGTACTGGCTCGGAAAATTGATGCGGATCGAGCCGAGCGAATTGAAACTCCCGGGATCCTGTTTGAACGAATAATGAGTCGCGTCTTCCGAGTACCAGTTGATCTGCGATGGCTCGAGCTCGCGGTGGCTTGAGTCGAAAATGCGGATGTGATTGCTGGACAAATAGTCCGGCTGACCCTGCATTTTCGGGATCAAATCCTTTTGCACGATCGACGGCGGCACCGTCCAATACGGATTGAAGTTGATCTGGATGATCTTCGAGTTGATTTCGGGCGAAGCACGATCGGGCTTGCCGACGACCGCAGTATGGCGTGACACCGCCGCGCCGTTCTCGATGGCTTCGATGCGCGCCGCCGGCAGATTGCAGACCACGTAGCGCGGACTCAAATTCGCGCTCAAAGCGCGAAGGCGAGCCAGGTTGACTTTGAGCTGGGCAAGGCGGGCCGGCGCCGGCACGTTAAGGGTGCCCAAGGTTTCCCCGCGGATTACGCCGTCGGTTGTCAGGCCATGGCGCGCTTGGAAGCGGCGCACGGCTGCCTCCACGTAGGAATCGTAAATCTCGTTGCCGACCGCATTTGGGTCGATGTCGCCTGAGGCCACGAGCCGCGCGCGAAGCGCCGGCACGCTTGGATGGCGGTCGCCGAGGCGGAGCACGCTGACCGATGGCACTTGCGGCCAGCCGCCACGCGCGACGATGTCGGCGTAGCGCTCGATCGCTTTTTCGGTCGTGTGTGCGGTCGCCGCCGACACGGTCGGTTCAGATGGCGTCGGCATATGGATGGTACGCGACGCATCGTCGAAGGATTGGCCGAACTGCCCGCGCTGCGCGTCCCCGATCAGCGCGTCGAGCGCCTGATCTTCAGCGAACGCCGCGCGCGTAGCCATTTGTGCGCCGGCCAGCACCGCTGCCGCGCCGCCAAGCCGCTTCAGAAAACTGCGCCGGTCCGTCCGGCCGCCATCCCGATGACTGCTATCCCTCATCGCGGCTCACCTAAACACGCCATGTGGGCCGAATTTGGCCGACGTCGAAATAGCATAACGTCTGCGCGGTCCGACAGGGCATATCCGGGGGGATGCCGTCCACTCGCAAAAAAGAAACCCCGGCGCTGAGCCGGGGCTAAAAGTTCGCGCCGCAGAAGGAAACTGCCGGTTAGAGCCGATAGAGAATCTGGTCGGTCCAGAAGCGCTCGAGGCGGTGCAAAGCCTTGTTGAGGACACCGAACTCGTCGGCGTTGATGCCGCCGACTTGTTCCACCGTCCGCACGTGCTTGTGGTAGAGCGCGTCGACGATGTCACGCACTTCGCGGCCCTTGTCGGTGAGCTTGATGCGGACCGAGCGCCGATCGATGCGCGAACGCTGATGGTCGAGGAATCCCATCTCCACCAGCTTCTTGAGATTGTAGGAGACGTTGGAGCCAAGATAATAGCCGCGCGTGCGCAATTCGCCCGCGGTCAGCTCCTTGTCGCCGATATTGTAGAGCAGCAGCGCTTGCACCGAATTGATGTCGGCGCGGCCACGGCGGTCGAATTCATCCTTGATAACGTCGAGTAACCGCCGATGCAGGCGCTCGACCAAAGTCAGCGCCTCAAGATAGTGTGGCCGGATATGGTCGAACCGGACCTCACGCTCGTCGGGCTCGACCGTCTTGACGACGGCTTTCATGAGTAGACGCCTTTCCCAAAGTTCTTTTTTAGTCGCGACAGGCCCTGTTTCCCGCCGTGCCAAGACCCTACCCATGACGATCTAAGATCAGCTTAAATAACAGGCTAAAAATAGGGTTTATTCGCTACAGTAGACGAGACGTTTAAGCGTGTATTTGCAATGACTTTCGAGAGATTTTGTTCATCCTATCGGTCGGGCTAATTGTGGCGGTAACACCCATTAGGCGAGCGTAAACGGCGGGAAAACTACGCCCGGTCCCTCAGCGGCCGCTGGCACTGGCAGCGACTCAGTTACAATCGGACTGACGTTCGCATTCGCGCTCGGAGTTGGTGCGGCCGCGTTTGCTGGTTTCTGATGGAGACTCTCTGATCCATGCTTGATTGGGACGATATGAATAGTGACGAGAAACTCGAGGCGCTCCGCCGCGACTTGACGCGTCTTGTCGCGGTCGTTCACGCGGTGACCTCGGATGTCGACGAGATGTGGGGAGCCGTGCAAGGAACGACGCCTGAAGTGGCGAAGATCAGTAAGGAAGTCGCCACCTTGAAGTCGCTGTGGCCGTATACGCGCAAACATTCAGGCGCAGCCTGAAGAGCACCCGGCGCGCAACACTTTCTCAGAAACGGAATCTGCGGCCGTCTTAGGCGGCGCGTTCGGCCGGTTCCGCCGCGTGATCGGCGGCCGGAACGATGTGTTCGGCAGCTGTGGTGATGTGCTCGGCAGCTTCCGTCGATGCTGTTTTGCCGGCTTCGCGCTTGGCGTCACGTTCCTCAAGTTCGGCCATGTGCAGGTAGTGGCGCGCTACTTTGAAGTAGCGCTGGCGCACATCGAAGCTCGGCGCGGTCTCGGCAAGGTGCAAGTTCTCGGTCGCACGGTCCCGATACCGCCGCGCCCTCACCCAAAATCCAAGCTCGCCCACAGGTTCGCCACTTGGCACGTTGCCACCCACAAGATGCAGCATGAACGCATACTGACTGTGGCGAGGCGAACGGCACACGGCTCTCGCGCAGTAGAGGGTTTGGCCTATACCGCGATTCGGTCAAGCGAGCGCAAAGCGTAATTCACAATTTCTTGGCGCCCCTGTGGGAAAGTTCCGCATGGCGGTGGATTGTGTCCCTTGGGCAACCCGAACGCCAAGCCACGCGGCTATTGCCTAAGCCGTTGCCGCCGCTTAGTTATGCGCGACCCGGGGGAGTGTCCCGAGCGGCAAAGGGGGCGGACTGTAAATCCGCTGGCTTACGCCTTCGTAGGTTCGAGTCCTACCTCCCCCACCACGGGCCTCCTGATGAACTCCCGCTCTTTGACGCGACGTGGTGCAGGGACGGATGCAGCTTATGACGCGTGAAAGCTCGTCCCTCGGCAAACGATTATGTTCGTGAGAAACGCCAAACCCTTTCGCCGTGGTAAAGGGTTCCGCCCGAGAAATACGAGCCGCGGAACACAATGCGTCGGTGACGGCGGGGTCATTCTCTATGGCT
>DATNNI010000395.1:0-4662 GCA_035601915.1 Xanthobacteraceae bacterium | reverse complement strand
CGCCGGTCGCCGCAACGACTTGAACGTCGGCGTAGCCGTGGCTGAGATAGAACCGCCGGATCAAATCGCGATCGGCCTCGATGCGATCAGGATCGTATACGTCGGTCGTTTGCAGAAAGCTGAGGATATTCGAGGTCGAGGTCTTGATGACCTCTTTCAGCCGGTAGTCGGAATAGACGTGATTGCCGACGAAAATGATCGTTTTGACGCCGGTCTTCTCGCCCTCGTGGACCTCGAAGACCAAGTCGACGCGATTGTTGGGCCGCTCCACGACCTTCGGAACGACCGAAACGTCAAATCGGCCATTGCGGTGATAAACCTCGATAATGCGCTGGACGTCGGCCTGCACGGTGGCGCGTGACAGCGTACCGCGCGCCTTCGATTGGATTTCCTGCTGCAATTGTTCGTCTTTGATCTTGTTGTTGCCCTCGAAAGCGAGGCGATCAATGACCGGGGCTTCGACGACGGTGACAATGAGTCGCCCGCCCTGCTGCGAAATACGAATGTCCTGGAACAAGCCGGAGGCGTAGAGCGCCTTTAGGGCGCTGTCGACCTTCGCCGCATCGACGCGTTCGCCGGGCGCAACTTTGAAATAGGAGCGGATTGTCTCCGCTTCCACACGGCGATTGCCTTCGACAACAATCGAAGTCGCGGCCGCGCCGCCATCGGCTTGCTGCGCCGCAGCCGACCCGGACCCAAGACTCAATAATACCCCGGCGAGGAGCAAGCCGGCCACGACAAGCCCTCGTCTTACTTGCACACACATGTCCATGCGCAAAGCGCCCTATTCCCCTCGTGACCGCCTCCAAAAGTGGCGGGTTGCTCCCAGTCTCCCTCGGTCTATTAAAGACGACGTTTCTCCTATTCGGTTTTTTATCCTCGCCCCCGCGCCAGGATAATGGGGGTACCCCGGCGGATATGACTCACGACGTCGTCAGATGAACGATGTCATTGAAAGTTGCAAATATCATCAACATCAGGACGATAGCGAGGCCGATGCGAAAGCCCACCTCCTGGGCGCGCTCCGACAGGGGACGCCCACGAACACCTTCTATCACGTAGAACAGAAGGTGACCGCCATCGAGGAGCGGGATGGGAAAGAGGTTCAGGAGCCCGATGGAAACCGATAGCACGGCCGCCAGCTGAATGAGCGGGATGAAGCCGAAGCTGGCGACCTGCCCCGACATTTGAGCGATGCGAATCGGGCCGCCGAGCTGGCTGGCCGCTTCACGGCCGCTCAGGACCCCGACGATATAGTTGAGCGTGCGGTCGATAACGGACCAAGTCTCCTGCAGGCTCATCCACACGGCTTCGGGAGGAGCGACCGGATGCAGCTTCAAATCCTCGGCGGCCATCGACCGAGTGATGCCGAGGATGCCGATCCGCTGCACGTTGCCAAAGTTGTCCTTGACCTCTTTGAGCGCTGGCGTGGCTTTGAGCACGCGTTGCACGCCGTCGTGTTCAACGGTCACATTCAGCGTTTCGCCGGCGCTCGTACTGACGATGCGCTGCATGTCGCCAAAGCTGTCGACTGCGTGCCCATCTATCGCAACCACGAGGTCGCCGGGCTGAAAGCCGGCAGTAGCCGCCGCGCTGCCGGCCTGTACGGTATCGACCCGGGCGCTCATGGTCTGTTTGCCGTACAGCGCGAACACGCAGGCAAAAATGATGACAGCCAAGACGAAATTCGCCGCCGGTCCCGCAACGACAATGGCGATGCGTTTCAGCACCGGTTGGAACATGAAAGTCCGCGCGCGCTGGTCAGCATCCAGATCCCCCGGCGATTGGCCCGGGACGCTGGCGACATTCTCGTCGCCAAAGAACTTTACGAAACCGCCAAGCGGGATGGCCGAGATTTTCCAGCGGGTCCCGTAACGGTCGTTAAAGCCAACGATTTCGGGGCCGAAGCCGATCGAAAAAACCAGAATTTGCACGCCGCACCAGCGTGCAACCAGAAAGTGTCCGAGCTCATGGAAGAAGACGACCAAGCTGAGGACAAAAAGAAACGGAATAACGTAGCTAAGGACGCCGCCGCCAAGCATGTGCAAATGCGACAAAACGTACGACCCCATGACGTTACCAGCCCCTCAACGCCTTGATTTGGCCCATTCCCCGATCGGCTAAGCTAAGATGCCATTGCGGCAATTTCGGGCAAAAGGCTAATCGCGAGCTTTCTCGCGCCTTGATCGATAGCGAGCGCGTCTTCGATCGATTGCGGCTCCGCCATCGAGCCCTGTCGTTCCGCCGCCTCCAGCGTCGCCTCAACCAGCGCGGGGATGCCGCCGAATCCCAGACGGCGCCCAACGAATTCGCGTACGGCGATTTCGTTCGCAGCGTTGAGCACGGTCGGAGCAGCCCCGCCGGCGGCGAGCGCTTTGCGCGCCAATGCCAGCGCGGGAAAACGCACCTGGTCGGGCTCTTCGAACGACAGCGTGGCGAGGCGGGCCAGATCGAGCCGCGCTGCGGGCGTGCCCATGCGCGCCGGCCACGCCAGACAGTGCGCGATCGGAATGCGCATATCCGGAGAACCGAGCTGGGCAACGACCGATCCATCGCGAAATTCCACCAAGCCGTGAACAACCGATTGCGGATGGACAACGACATCGAGCTCCTCGGGCGCCAGCCCGAACAGGTGGTGAGCCTCGATCAGCTCCAGGCCCTTGTTCATGAGTGTAGCCGAGTCGATGGTAACTTTCGGCCCCATGGACCAAGTCGGATGTTTCAATGCTTGCTCGACAGTGACCTTGCGGATGGCTTCGAGCGACCAGGTGCGGAACGGGCCGCCGGACGCCGTAAGCACAATCCGGCGGACATCTTCGCGTGGACCAGCGCCTAGCGCCTGGAAAATTGCGTTGTGCTCGGAATCAACCGGAAGCACCGTAGCGCCGGCGGCGGCAGCTTTGCGCATAAAAAGGGCGCCGGCGCAAACGAGGCATTCCTTGTTGGCCAGCGCAACGAAAGCACCTCGCTCGGCGGCGGCGAGCGTAGGTTTGAGGCTGGCCGCGCCGGTGATTGCAGCCATGACCCAATCGGCCGGACGCTGGGCCGCTTCCACGACGGCCTCCGGACCAGCCGCCGCTTCGATATTCGACCCGAACAATTCGGCCTTGAGTTCGCCATAGGCCGCGGGATCCGCAACAACGGCGATGCGCGCACCGAGCTCACGCGCAAGCCGCGCAAGCGCCGCGGCATTGCGATCGGCGGTCACCGCCTCGACCTGGTAGCGGGGGGCCTCCTGCCGCAAAAGATCTATGGTGCTCGCGCCAATGGAGCCGGTGGCGCCGAGAAGCGTCACAGTCCTGGGCACAGGGGCCAATCCAACTCTGGCAAGCGGTTGCTTACGCGTCATCAGATTACCATACCAGCAAGCCGGTGGCCGGCGCAGCCGTACCGTACCGCAGCGCGCCTATAACAAGAGCGAAAAAAGCCGCCACCAGGAACCCGTCCAGCCGATCCATCAGGCCGCCATGGCCGGGAATAAACGCGCCCGAATCCTTCGCGTCAAAACGGCGTTTGATTGCAGATTCAAGCAGGTCGCCGGCTTGCGCCAGGACCGACAACAACAGCGCCATGGCCCCGATGATCCCCAGCTTGCCGACCCCGACCGTATAAGCGACCCCGAGCCCGGCCGCTACCCCCCCGGCCAATCCGCCTACGGCGCCGGACCACGTCTTTTTGGGACTGACGCGGGGCCACAACAGCGGACCGCCGAGGACGCGCCCGCAGAAAAAGGCAAAAATGTCGGTGGCCCAGACAGTTGCGAACAAAAGTAGAAGTGCGATGAGACCCCATTGTGCGTCACGGCGTAATAGCGCAGGACCAAGCAGCGCCGCACCGGCATAGATCACGCCACCCGCAGCCCAGCCCGCCACCCGAAAGCCCCAAGCGTCATCGGATGCCTTGGCTGAGGAAAGCGCCGCCGCGGCCGCACCCATCGCGATCGCGATGAGAGCGGCGTTTGGCATCGCCACTCCAGCGAGAAGCGCCGCGGCCACGATCGCGATGGTCCCTGGGATGAGAATTCCCGGCGCGGGACGGCGAGCGACGAGCAAAGTCCATTCGTAGAGAATGCCCACCGCGCCGAGAAAGCACACCGCGAGGAAAGGCCAACCGCCGATATAGGTCAGGACCAGGACAGCAGGCGCCAGAACGGCCGCCGAAGCGACGCGCAAGGCGAAGTTGCGCGCACGACTTTCCTGCGATTGGGCATCGATCACGATGCGATCTTCACGATCCAGCGTTTGCCGCCAAGCCGCCGAAGCGGCGCTCGCGGCGTCGATACTCGGCGATCGCCCCCTCCAGTGCGGCGCGATCGAAATCCGGCCAATTGATCGGAACGAAAACGAGCTCACTGTAAGCCGCCTGCCAGAGCAAGAAGTTTGACAGCCGTTGCTCACCGCTGGTGCGAATGATGACATCGGGATCGGAAATATCGGGCGCATGTAAATAGCTTCCGATCCGATCCGGCGTCACCTCGTCCGCCGAGAGCCGGCCGGCTGCGACTTCTATGGCCAGGCGCCGCGCGGCTTGCGCGATTTCCTGCCGTGCGCCGTAATTGAAAGCGACGACGAGCGTGAGACCGCTGTTGCCGCGCGTCAAATCCTCCGCCTCCTGCAAAAGGAGGCAGATATCGCGATCCAGTCCGGCGCGCTCGCCAATGAC
>DATNNI010000394.1:0-3992 GCA_035601915.1 Xanthobacteraceae bacterium | reverse complement strand
CCGGCTCAACGCCATCGCGCCCGGCGAAATTCCGACCGAAGGCGCCGGCAAGCGGCTCAATCCCGGCGGCGAGCCGGGCGCTCGAACGGAGCGCAGCAACCCCATGGGCCGTGTCGGCCATATCGAGGAATTGCAAAATCTCGCGACGTTTCTGATCTCCGACGGTTGCCAGTGGCTGACCGGCGAGACCATTGCGCTTGACGGCGGGCAAAGCCACGCGACCGGCGGCAATTTTTACGAGTTGCGGCATTGGACAGACGCGCAATGGCAGGCCGCGCGCGACGCAATCAAGGCGCAAAACGAAAAGGACCGCGCTCAGCGCTCGGTGTGATGTGGACGCAGGCGGCGGGGCCGAAAAATCAGCCGCGCCCGGAAGGCACCAGCGCAAATACGCGCAACGGACTGCCGCTGCCGTCGAGGATCTTAAGCGGCGCCGCGACAATAAGCGCCCCGGTCGGCGGCAAGAGATCGAGGTTGCACAGGCATTGCAGCCCGTATTTGCTGGCGCCGTGCATGTAGGTGTGACACGGGTAGGGCGGCTTGAAATGGGCGGCCTGTCCGGCATCGGTGCCGATGGTTTCGGTGCCGAAGCCCAGCACGTCCCGCTCGTTCACCAGAAAGCGCACGCAGTCGGGGTCGGGACCGGGCGTGTGCTGGCCGGTCTCATCGAGATTTTGATAGGCGACAGGGTCGCCGCGTTTCGACCAATCGGTCCGCATCAGCACCCATGAGGCCGCCGGAATGCGTCCGTGCCGTGTCTCCCATGCCGCGACGTGGCCGGCCGTGAGCAGAAAATCGGCGTTGTCTGCCGCTTGCGCGCTGCAATCGATCACGCAGGCCGGCGCGACGAAGTGCTCGAGCGGCAGCGCATCAACGGAATTATTCGGCAGATCGCGGCCGGAAATCCAATGGATTGGCGCGTCGAAATGCGTGCCGGTGTGCTCGCCGAAACTGACGTTGTTCCAATACCAGGCCGGCCCGTTCTCGTCGTAACGCGAGATTTGCTCCATGCGAAAGGGGCGGGACTGTCCCATCTCGGGCGGCAGCACGATTGGTGGGAAATCAGGCGAGAGTGTTTGCGTAAGATCGACGAGCCGCAAGGCGGGCGACGCAACAAGCGCTTGCAGCCGGCCGCGCAGACAATCATTCGACGACGGGGCGGTTTTCTTAAGTGCTTTTTTGCTTGTTGCTTTGTTTTGGCGCTTCTTTGCAGCCCGCGTCATCGGTTGCCCTCGCTCAGCTCGCGCTCCAGCGCCTTGGCGTTTTCGCGGTGCCGTGCCAGCCAATCCTGCGCGACCTCGCCCGGATAAACATCCTCCATCGAGCCCCGTAAGGCGGCAACCAGCGCATTGGCCAACGCGTTTGGCGAGAGTTTCGGCGGCAATTCCAATTGGTCCCACTCGTCATCCACCGGGCCGGGAAAAAGGTTTATGAGCCGCACACCCGCGGCGTAGAGATCGCCCCGCAACGCCTGCGACAACGACAACGCCGCGGCTTTGGACGCCGAATAGGTGCCGTGCGGCGGATAGTTCGACAGCGCGAAAATTGACAGCACGTTGACCCAGGCGATGGCGTTCGCCGGCCCGTCGGCGGCGCGGGCTTTCAGAAGCGGAGCGAATTCTTTCGCCAGCCGCAGCAAGCCGAAATAATTCACGTCCATTTCCAGTTGCGCCGCGTTAAGCGCGCCGCGCGCGCCGATCGCCGAGGTGCGATGACAGTCGGCGGTGTTGACCAGGATGTCGACTTTGCCGCCGATCTCGCCCGCGAGCTCCCGCACCGAGGCGCTGTCAGTCACGTCGAGAGGCACCACCGTCGCTTGCGGCACCTCCCGCAACTTCGCCGAGCCCGCGATCTTCTTCCACGGCTCGGCTTCGCCCACCCAAATCATCTCCGCGCCGGCGTCCGCCAAAGCGCGCACGACGGCTTGACCGATCGCCGATTTGCCGTCGGTGACCAGGATTTTTCGTCGACGCGGATCGCACGTCATCTCCCGCAGTTTCGGATCGGCCGACAAGTCAGTACTCCCGTGTGGCGGCACGGCGAGCAATACGGCCTCGCCGGCGCGGTCCAGCGCTGCTTCCACGCGAATGCGGCACGGCGTGCCGCGGACGCTCTCGTGCACGTAAACGACCAGATTGGCGCCGTCGTCGAGGCGCACAACTCCAATTCGCCAGGGAAGGCGCTCGCGGAAATAAAGTTCCTGGGCTGCGTGGAGTACTGTTTCGGCAACGAGTTCACCCTCGCCGTTGTGCGGACGCCAAAGAAGGCGCGAGGACAAACAATCACGACAAACTTCACGCGGCGGATATTGTACGGCGGCGCAGTCGCGGCAGACTTGCAGTTCGAGTGCCCCGCGCGCGGCGGCGGCCGTAAGGCCGAGCGCAACGCGGCTCCGCGCCCCCGGCGGCAGCGTCGGCAGCGGCGTGCGCAAAATGGGGTTCTTCCGCTTCGCGCGCGTCGTAGCTTCAGCCACCTTTGCCTCCCTTTGGCGCATCAATCGGCGGCGAGCACGACGGCGCCGCTGCAAATGCCGCGATCGTAGTTGATCATGCCAAATCCGGAAACGAGGCCATAGCGGGCGTTCGCAACCGGCGCGCCGAGTGTCTGACCGGTAAGCTGCCTAATTGCTTCGACGGCGCCCAAATGGCCGCCGGCAGCCCCGGCTTGCCCGGCCGACAATTGTCCGCCGGAAGTGTTGCATGGAAACGTGCCATCGGTTTCGAAGGTATTGGCACGGATAAAATCCGGCCCCTCGCCTTTGCCGCAGAAGCCGAGGTCCTCGAATTGCAGCACGTTGATGACCGGGTAGTCGTCATACACTTCAACAAAGTTGATATCGGCCGGTTTGAGAGCGGCTTGCGCAAACAGTTCGTCGCGGTCCATGGCCCAGCCACCGCGAAACTGGATCGGATCGTCGGGAAAGGCATTGTGGCGTTCGATCGCCGCCAGGAGCCGTGCGAAGGGCAGGCCGAGATCGCGGGCCGTAGTCTCGCGCATCACCAGGAATCCTTCGGCACCGGCGCAAGGCATGACGCAGTCAAACAGCCGCAGCGGCTCGGCGACCAAACGCGCATTAAGGTATTGGTCGAGCGTCAGCGGCTTCTTGAACAGCGCCAACGGATTTTTCAGCGCATTGTTGCGCTGGGCGATGCAGAGCTTGCCGAAATTTGCGCGTCGCGCGCCATACGTGCGCATGTAGTACGACGTCAGCAATGCGAAGCTGGTGTTGGGCCCGCCCGAGCCATACGGATAGACCGCGTCCTGGGCGAATTGGCTGAATGCCGACGTATTGCGCCGAAAGCTGTCGGTGTGATTGGTGTCGCCGCCAATACACGCCACAATCTCGGCGTCGCCGTTTTGTACCGCGCGCGCGGCGCGGCGGATGGACACCACCGCCGAGGCGCCGCCCATCGGTATGTTATCGAGCCAGCGCAGCGTCAAGCCAAGATGCTGGGTGAGGCCGACAGCGGTATCGGGGGCAAGCGTGAAGCTCGCCACCGCTAGCCCGTCCACGCGTTGTTTCGGAATTTTTGCCGCCGCCAGAAGTTGTGCCAGCGCGCGGCCGAGAAACCAGTGCGCGCCCCTGATGGAATAGCGCACATACGGCACCGTGACGGGAGCCGCAAGCACGACGTCACCATAGCCGCCGCGTGCCATCACACCGATCCGCCAAGATAAGTCGCGTTCACGCGCGGGTCGCGGACCAGCGCCCCCGCCGGGCCCTGGTAGGCAATTTCGCCGGTTTCGAGCACGTAGCCGTAATCGGCGGTCTCGAGCGCCGCGCGGGCGTTCTGCTCGACCAAAAGGATCGACACGCCGGCATCCCGTAGCGAGGCGACGATGCGAAATATTTCGCGCACGATCAGCGGCGCGAGCCCAAGGCTTGGCTCGTCGAGCATCAGCAGAACCGGCTCGGCCATCAGCGCGCGGCCGAGCGCCAACATTTGCCGCTCGCCGCCCGAGAGCGTGTGGGCTTTTTGCCTGCGACGTTC
>DATNNI010000393.1:0-4764 GCA_035601915.1 Xanthobacteraceae bacterium | reverse complement strand
ACCTATTGATCTCGTGTGGCTTTGGTTCAGAAGTCCGCATGATAAGGCGCCGACAAGAATGATGCGGACTTCTGAACCGCCACACGAGCGGTGTCTTGCGGACGCTCGCGGCTCAATTAAGGCGCACCGGGCGTTGCTCGTCGTTGGCGGGGCGAACTGTGGCGGCGGCGCTTGGCGATTGCCGCGGGGGCACGGCGGACGCTGCCTCCCCCTTGGCGTGGCGCGCGCGACGTTCGTAGTTGCGATAGGACAGCCAGCCAAACGGCAGACTTGCAAGATAAGCGAGCGTCCCGATGGTGAGCAAAATCCACGGATACGCAATCAGCAACGCAACGGATAACACCAGCACCATCACCACCGGGCCAACCATTTCCGGCAGGACGCGAGTCCCGATCCGTTTTCCGGAAAAGACCGGCAGGCGCGAAACCAACAGCCACGCGATCACGAGCGTGTAGACGAGCGTGACCCACGTCAGGAACTGAGAGCGCGGAAGGCCGAGAAAAGCCGCATAGATCGGCAGCAAAACAATGATGGCGCCGGCCGGCGCCGGAACGCCGACGAAAAAATTCGCAGCCCAGGCCGGCCGATCCGGGTCGTCAGTCATGACGTTAAAACGGGCAAGCCGCAGGCCCGCGCATATCGCAAATGCCATGGCGGCAATCCAGCCGCCTGATTTCAGGTCGTGCAGTCCCCAGAAGTAAAGAATGAGCGCAGGCGCTACTCCGAAATTGACGAAATCCGAAAGGCTGTCGAGTTCGGCGCCAAAGCGCGACGTTCCCTTCAACAGCCGGGCCAACCGTCCATCGATCCCGTCGAGGATGGCGGCGAAGACAATCGCCGCGAGCGCAAGCCCGTAACGATCTTCGAAAGCCATACGGATCGCGGTGAGGCCGGCGCACAGCGCGACGAGCGTGACAAAGTTGGGCGCAAGCATGCGGACCGGAACGCGGCGGAACCGCCGTGGCCGCGCCCGTTTTTCCTCGGACGGAGAGTGCATCGTCATGATCGGGGTATATAGCCTTTTGCGATGCGCGCCGCCATCGGCGGTCAATCCGCCTTGAATTCTCGTACTGCCTGCAAAGTCTCAAGATCGGCGAGCACGGTTTCGCCGGCGATAGCGGTTTGCCCCTCGCCCACCAGGGGCACCGTCGCGGCTGGCAGATAAACGTCGACGCGTGATCCGAACCGGATCATGCCGATACGCTGGCCGGCGACGATAGTCTCGCCTTCGCGGGCGAACGGCACAATACGCCGCGCCACCAGGCCTGCGATCTGAACCACCGGAACGCGCCGGCCGCCATTCGCCGCGATGACAAACGCGTTGCGCTCGTTGCTCTCGCTTGCCTTGTCGAGATCGGCGCTCAGAAACGCGCCGGCGCGATAGACAACCCGCTCGATGCGGCCGGCGACCGGGCTGCGATTGATGTGGCAATCGAAGACGCTCATAAAAATGGAAATGCGAAGGAACGTCTCGCCGCCGAAACCAAGTTCCGGCGGCGCCACCGCCTGCGAGATGCGGCTGATGCGTCCATCGGCCGGCGCCACGACAAGACCGTCGCGCAGCGGAATGATCCGCGGCGGGTCACGAAAAAAATAAACGCACCAGGCTGTCGCGATTGCGCCGAGAAAACCGAGCGGATGCCACAACCAAAACAGCACCACGGCGGCGACCGCAAAGCCGCCAATGAACGGATAGCCCTGCGGATGAATGGGCGACAACTGCGAGCGTATGGAATTGATGATGGACATGGAGATTAGTACTGCCGCTAACGAGATTTCCCCTCTCCCTCCGAGAAGGGAGTTGCTTTTGCAGTTTTACATCTTTTCGACTTGAATCACTTCGCGACATCCGCCGCCGACAAAAGCTCCGGCTCGTCACCCCGCACATCGGGCGGATCGTCGTCGGACGCGGACACCGGTGCAGCCGCCTCGTCGCCCACGTCGGCGAGGATTTCGCGCGCCATTTGCGCCTCGCGCTGCCGGTTCCACATGCTGGCATAGAGGCCGCCGCGCGCCAGTAATTCGCTGTGCGTGCCGCGCTCGACGATTGTGCCCCGATCGAGGACCAAAATCTCGTCGGCGCCGACGATGGTCGAGAGCCGGTGCGCGATGACCAGCGTGGTGCGATTACGCGCGACGCGGTCAAGCGCTTCCTGGATGTCGCGCTCGGTATGGCTGTCAAGCGCCGAGGTCGCTTCGTCGAGCAGCAAAATCGGCGGCGCTTTAAGGATCGTGCGGGCAATGGCGACGCGCTGCTTTTCGCCGCCGGAGAGTTTTAATCCGCGTTCGCCGACTTCGGTGTCATAGCCCTTGGGCGCCAGCCGGATAAATCCGTCGATCTGCGCCAGGCGCGCCGCTTCCTCCACCTCAGCATCGCTTGCATCCCAGCAACCATATTGGATGTTGTAACGGATGGTGTCGTTAAACAGCACCGTGTCCTGCGGCACCATGCCGATGGCCGCGCGGAGCGATTGCTGCGTGATGCCGCGAATGTCCTGGCCATCAATCAAAATGCGTCCGCTGGTGACGTCGTAGAAGCGGAACAACAGCCGGGAGATGGTCGACTTGCCGGCGCCGGAGGGTCCGACAATGGCCACGGTTCGCCCAGCCGGTACCTCGAAGCTCACGTTGCTGAGGATCTGCCTCGCCGGCTCATAAGCAAACGACACATTCTCAAACCGAATGCTGCCGGCAGGCACTTTGAGCGGCGGAGCGCCCGAGCGATCCTCGATTTCCGGGCGGCGCGAGAGGATGAAGAACATGGTCTCGATGTCGATCACCGCTTGCTTGATCTCGCGGTAGACCAGTCCCATGAAATTCAGCGGCTGGTAAAGCTGGATCATCATGGCATTGATCATGACGAAATCGCCGACGGTATTCCGTCCGGCCTCGATGCCGTAGGCGCAAAGTGCCATGGCAACAGCCAGGCCCACCGAGAACACGATTGCCTGGCCGGCATTGAGCACGGCGAGCGACGTGTAGGCCTTGACGCTCGCGCCCTCGTATCGCTCCATCGAACGATCATAACGCTGGGCTTCGCGCTCTTCGGCGGAGAAGTATTTAACCGTCTCGTAGTTGAGCAGCGAGTCGATCGCCTTGGCGTTGGCGTCGGTGTCGCTGTCGTTCATGGTGCGGCGGATGCCAATGCGCCATTCGGTGGCGTAGAATGTAAAGCCGACATAGAGCGCGACGGTGAGCAGAACAACGATGACGTAGCGCCAATCGAAATGAAAAAACAGCACCCAGGTAACGAGCGCGACCTCCACGATGGTCGGCAGCAGCTGCAACAGGAGCATGCGTACGATCGTCTCGATGGCATTACGTCCGCGTTCGAGGACGCGGGTCAGTCCGCCGGTCTTTCGTTCGAGATGGAAGCGAAGCGACAGCAGGTGCATATGCTCGAAGGTGAGCAAAGCCAGACGCCGCACCGCATTCATCGACACCTTGGCGAAAACGCCGTCGCGCCATTGCGTGAGCACCGCCACGATGATGCGCATGCCGCCATAGGCAAGCGTCATCATGATCGGGGTGGCGAGCGTCCAGGCGAACCAAGAGTTGGCCCAAACCGGCGCCGTGCCGTGCCCGGCAAGCGCGTCCGTCGCCCATTTGAAGGTAAAGGGAACGGCCACGGTCGCGAGCTTGGCGACGAATACCAACACGGTCGCAAACATGACGCGGGCTTTCAGGTCGGACCGGTTGGCAGGCCAGATGTAGGGCCAAAGATGAAACAGCATCGAAAACAATGCCGTCCTATCCGCTGAGACTTGCCGCGGCAGATGAGTTTGTCGTTGGAATTCGCGCATCGCAGCGGATAGATTCTCTCGGGAAGCGTCGTCGCCACGCCGTCATATAGAGAGTCTCGGCGCTTCCCGCACCCGCAAGCGGCCGAAGCTTGTCGCCAAATCGCTTGCGCTTCCGCCGAATCCTCGCCACATCTACCGCTTAACGAGAGTAACTCTATGAGCAAAATCAATGCGATCTGCGTTTATTGCGGATCAAGTCCCGGTACCGATCCGGCTTTCGTCAAGACCGCACGCGACTTCGGCAGAATCCTGGCTGAAAACCGAGTACGGCTCGTCTACGGCGGCGGCTCGATTGGGCTAATGGGAGCGATTGCCAGTTCAGTGATCGAGCACGGCGGCACCGCGACCGGTATTATTCCCGAGTTTTTGACGGCGAAAGAGCAGCCGCGGCGGCTCGCGCAGGAGCAGATCGTCACGCGCGACATGCACGAACGCAAACGCACCATGTTCGATCGCGCGGACGCCTTCGTTGCCTTGCCGGGCGGCCTCGGCACGCTCGAAGAACTCGTCGAGCAAATGACCTGGGCGCAGCTCGGCCGCCACAAGAAGCCGATCCTGATTGCCAACATTAATGGCTTCTGGGATCCGCTGCTGGTGCTGATTGATCACATGCGCCGGCTTGGGCTGGTGCCATCGTCGGCGCACGGCGTAGAGCTTCTGGTCGCGGACCGCGTCGAGGACATTCTGCCGAAGCTTCGCGAAGCGGCGCGATCGGTAAGCCCGGTGGAAAAAGAATTGGCGGTTCCGGCCGAGCGTTTGTAAATCTTCCGGCGGCGGATCGGGCTTTCGCTGACCGCGGCGATGCGGCGGCCCAAAAAAACGCAGCTTAGTCTTCCCGCAGAAACGTCACCGCCTCAATGCGATTGCCATCGAGATCGCGGACGAACGCGGCGTAGTAGCGCGGATTATAGCGCTCCCGTATTCCCGGTTCGCCGTCGGACGAGCCGCCCGCTTGCAATGC
>DATNNI010000392.1:0-2057 GCA_035601915.1 Xanthobacteraceae bacterium | reverse complement strand
CGGCAACCGCACGGTTGCCGTCGCCATCGCCACAATCCCTTCGCCGCGGCCGGTGAAGCCGAGCTTCTCGCTCGTTGTCGCCTTGATCGCCACGCGGTCGGCGCCAATGCCGGCGATAGCTGCAATGCGAGCACGCATGGCGTCGCGATGCGGGCCGATGCGGGGCGCTTCGCAAACGACTGTCACGTCGAGGTGGGCGATGACGCCCGAGCGCGCGCGCACCCGCTCGCAGGCAAAAGCGAGAAATTTTTCCGACGCCGCGCCTTTCCATTGCGGATCGCTCGGCGGAAAATGCTGACCGATGTCGCCTTCGGCAAGCGCGCCGAGGATTGCGTCGACCAGCGCATGCAGCGCGACGTCGGCGTCGGAGTGACCGGTTACGCCGCGGTTGTGCGGAATGCGCACACCGCCGAGCATGATGTGATCGCCGTCGGCGAAGGCGTGAACGTCGAAACCGTTGCCGGTGCGGATATCGCCGGTCGCGGCCATCCGCAACGCTTCGGCACGCGCGAAATCCTCGTTGGTCGTGAGCTTGACGTTGGCGCTATCGCCCTGGAATACGCTCACGCGGTGGCCTGCCCATTCGGCGAGCGCGGCATCGTCGGTGAAATTACTGCGAGCGGCCGCGGCCGCACGACCATGCGCGTCGATGATGAGGTTATAGGAGAAGGCTTGCGGCGTCTGCACGATGCGCAGCTCATTGCGGTCGATGGTTGCCGTGATTGTTCCCTGCGCGTCGACCCTCTTCACGGTGTCGGCCACCGCGACGGCCGGCACCGCGGCGCCATGCTCGCTGGCCGCGGCAATCGCGCGTGCGATCAGCGCGCCGCTGACGAACGGCCGCGCAGCGTCGTGAATGAGAACGATATCCGGCGCGCTGCCGCGCAACGCTTCCAATCCCGCATAAACCGACGCTTGCCGGCTGGCGCCGCCCGCCACGGGCGTCCGCAATCGGGCTAGACCGGCCGTCGCCGCCCGGAATTGGGCTTCGTCATCGGCGTGAATAACCGGCTGCACCGCGTCGATCTGTGGATAGCTGGCAAAAGCCGCCAACGCCGCGCGGATCACCGGCTCGCCACCGATTTGCCGGTACTGCTTGGGCATTTCGGCGCCGGCGCGGTGCCCGCGGCCTGCGGCAACAATCACCGCCGCAACTTTGCTCGTCATACCTTCAAGCTCCGCTTCTTCAGCGGGCAACCCTTTAGCGCATGTTGCTGGGAGAGGCGAAGCACGCGCCACGCCGAGTAGGATCGATCACCGATCGCAAATTGACTATATTGCACTGCAACACCTTGCGCACCCGGTACGTTTTTGGCTAAACTATATGCAAATGAATGGCAGCGCCTAATTCGTGTGCAATCCAACCGTCACTCACGCCTCAAAGGGTCGGGGACATTATTGGCTTTAGTCCGGCTTATTGACCCGAATTGGCTGTTGGCGAGGGGCTCATGGTGAGCGCCGCGCATTCCTTGCAGCCAGCCTCGACCGCTGCTGAGGCCGTGCTCAATGCACTGCCACATCCGGTGATTGTCGTGGCCGCGGATGGAAAGGTAATCGAGGCCAACGCCGCCGCGGAGGCATTCTTCGAGGCTTCGCTGGCGCTATTGCGCCGCCACCAGCTGCACGAGCTCGTGCCGTTCGGCAGTCCGCTTTTGGCGCTCGTCGATCAAGTGCGCGCGACCGGTGCTGCGGTCAACGAGTACAAAGTCGATCTCGGTACGCCCCGCAATCCCGGCGATCGCGCCGTGGACCTGCACGTCGCGCCACTGCCGGAGCAGCCCAAATACGTCGTGGTCATGCTTCAGGAGCGCTCGATTGCCGACAAAATGGACCGCCAGCTCACGCATCGCGGCGCCGCCCGTTCCGTGATCGCGCTCTCCGCCATGCTGGCACATGAAATCAAAAACCCTCTATCCGGCATTCGTGGCGCCGCCCAATTGCTGGAGCAGTCGGTCGGCGACGACGATCGCGTTCTCACGCGGCTGATTTGCGATGAGGCCGATCGGATCGTGAAGCTGGTCGACCGCATGGAAGTCTTCACCGACGAGCGGCCGGTC
>DATNNI010000391.1:0-4637 GCA_035601915.1 Xanthobacteraceae bacterium | reverse complement strand
GAGAAGGCGACGATGCCGTCGTAATGCGCTTTGGCGCCGCCCATCATGCCCTGCCGCCACCAGTTCTGGATGATTGGCTCCGAAGGCTTACCGGTCTTGTTGTAATTATAGAAGGGACCGGAAGCGACATCGCGGTAGAATTGCGAGCGGTTGGCGGCGAGCGCCGCCTGGAAATCATCAAATACCTTCTTCGGCAACCCGCCTGGATTGGCCGGCGTCTGCACCATCAGTGGCGGTATCGCGGAGATGATGGCCGCTTTTGCTATGCCGTTGTCGCCGTGGCGCGCGAGGTAGCGGATGACCTCGCCGCCGCCGGTGGAATGACCGACGTGAATACGATTTTTCAAATCGAGATGCGTCATCACCGCGGCGAGATCGTCGGCATAGTGGTCCAAGTCGTGGCCGTCGGCGACTTGGCTTGAGCGGCCGTGGCCGCGGCGGTCGTGAGCGACCACGCGATAGCCGTGATTGAGGAAAAACAGCATCTGCGCGTCCCAATCGTCGGCCGACAGCGGCCAGCCATGGCTGAATACGATCGGCTGACCTTTCCCCCAATCCTTGTAGAAAATCTCCACACCGTCCTTGGTCTTAACAAACATAATGTCGCCTCCATTCAAATGAACGTCGCTTTAGTTTACTCAGGGCCGGAGCGGTCCCTCTTTCAGCCGCGAGAGGTCGAAGCGATCGACCTCTTGCAGCAATTCCACAAAGGCGCGCGCACCGTGAAGGAGCGCGGCCTCGCCCTTGGCGGCGGTTGCAAGCGTGGCATCACCCAGCGCGCCGGTCGCATGCAAATCCTGCGTCATCCACGCAAATTCAGCCGGGCGGCTGACGCTCAGCCACTTGAATTCGCGCGCCATGTCGAGACTCGCCGGCGCGGCGCGCGCCGCCTTGTTCATGCTGACGGTATCCGGCCGGGCGGCAAGCATGAGTGACGTTTCGATGTCGCCGCCGTGAATGCCGTGTCTTTTTTCTTCGCTCGAAAACGTCTCTTGCGGATAGCCGAAGCGATGCCACCCGACGGTAACGGCGAGTATGCCAAACCGTGCGCGCAAATCGCGGGCCACCAATTCCATGGCGGCGACATTGCCGCCGTGGCTGGTGACAAAAACGAGCTTACGCAGGCCCGCACGGGCGAGGCTTTCGCCAATCTCGGTCCAAGCGGCGACCGCAGTTACCGCCGACAGCGACAACGTGCCGGCGTATTCGACATGCTCGACCGAGACGCCGATACGCTGGAGCGGCAGAAATGTCGCCGCTAGGTCAGCAGGCAGGATCTCGAACACCCGCGACAGATAGGCCTCGGCAATGAAGCTATCGACGCCAAGCGGCAAATGGGGGCCGTGCTGCTCCACCGCCGCCAGCGGCAAGACGGCGATCCACCGCCGCGCTCCCTCGCCGGCGCGCGCAATCTCCTCCCAGGTCATGTCCGTCCAGGCGCGTTTCGGTAGTGTCATCGGCATTGCTCTTTTCCGCCCGGGCCGGGACACGACCTTACTCGAAAACCGGAGCCCGTTGGTGAGCCCGAAGACAGGCTTTTTTCGGAATCATGCGGTATTCTCGCATCGCGGCAAGAAAGGAGTAACTATGCGATTCACCCTTGCGCTGCGTGCCCTGTTAACGGCGGGACTTACGGGTTTGGCTGCAGTGCTGGTGGGGCCGGCGTCGGCGCAACCGCTCGAAAAAGTCACATTCGGCTCCAATTGGGTCGCGGAAGCCGAACACGGTGGCTTTTACCAGGCGCTCGCTGACGGTACCTACAAAAAATACGGCCTCGATGTGACTATTCTTCCCGGCGGGCCGAATGCCAACAACCGCATGCTGCTGCTTGTCGACAAAATCGACTTTTATCTCAGCGCCAATACGCTGCAAGGGTTCGACGCGGTCGCCAATAACGTCCCAACCATCCAAATCGCCGCCCTGTTTCAGAAAGATCCGCAAGTCCTCGTCGCGCACCCGGCCGCGGGCATCGAGAAATTCGCCGATCTAAAAAAGCTGACCCTGTTTATCTCGAAGGAAGGAATGGCGACCTACTATCAATGGCTGAGGGCGGATTTTGGCTTCAACGAAGATCAGGTCAAACCGTACACCTTCAATCCTCAGCCGTTTCTCGCCGATCCGCACAGCGCGATGCAGGGCTACGTCACCTCGGAGCCTTTCGCCGTTGAGCGCCAAGGTCACTTCACGCCGCAAATTTTCCTGTTGGCCGATCAGGGCTTTTCCGCATATTCGACGTTGATTGAAACGCGGCGCGATCTCGCCCAGAACAAGCCCGATCTGGTGCAGCGATTCGTCGATGCGTCGATCATCGGCTGGTACAATTACATCTACGACGACAACAAAGCGGCGAACGCGTTGATCAAGCAGCAAAACCCGGAAATGACGGATGAGCTTCTTAGCTACTCGGTCGCCAAGATGAAGGAATATGGCATTGTCGATTCCGGCGACGCCTTGACGCTCGGCGTCGGTGCCATGACCGACGCGCGCATGAAGGATTTCTTCGACAAGATGGTGCGCGCCGGCGTCACCCAAGCCGCGCTCGATTATCGCAAGTCCTATACGCTGCGTTTCGTCAATAACAAGGTCGGACTCGATCTGCGGCCAAAGCAATAGCGAACCAATGCTGCCTGCGACCGCTGATCAAGATGCTCCGCTCATCGCACTGCGCGGTATCGGCAAATCCTTTCCCAATGGCGTACGCGCATTGGCCGGGCTCGATCTCGCCGTTCGCCCCGGTGAGTTTGTCGCGTTGCTCGGACCGTCAGGTTGCGGCAAGTCGACCGCGCTGCGCATCATTGCCGGACTGACCGAGCCGAATGAAGGCGTTGTCGAATGGGATAATGCCACGGCTACGGGTCGGCGCAAAAGCCGGATCGGATTTGTATTCCAGGAGCCGACGCTCATGCCCTGGGCTTCGGTGTTCGACAATGTGGCGCTGCCGCTCAAGCTCAAGAGGCTGCGCGCCGTCGCCAGGATTGAGCTTGTCGAGACCGCGCTCGATCGCGTCGGACTTGGCGCGTTTGCGCGCGCGTATCCGCGCGAATTGTCGGGCGGTATGCGCATGCGCGTCTCCATTGCGCGGGCGCTCGTCACCGAGCCGCAAATTCTTTTGATGGACGAACCGTTCGCTGCGCTCGATGAGATCACGCGGTTCAAGCTCAACGACGATCTCTTGCAGACGTGGGACGCATTGCGCACCACCATCATCTTCGTCACCCACTCGGTGTTCGAGTCGGTCTACCTCGCCAATCGGGTGCTGGTGATGGCGGCGCGGCCGGGCCGCATTTCCACCGAAGTTGCAATCGACGCGCCTTATCCGCGCGGCCGGACGTTTCGTACGTCGGCTGAATATGCGGGCTTGTGCCGGCGGGCGTCGGAAGCGCTCGCGGTCGCCATGGCGGTGGGAGGCCAATCATGAGCGCCCGCGAGCGGCGCGACCGGCCCCTGCGCGTTGTGATGCCGATCGTCGTCTTGGCGCTCGGCGTCGCGGCTTGGCAAGCGGTTGTGCAGTACGAGAACATCCCGCCCTATGTGCTACCGGCCCCCGACCTCATTGCGCAGACCTTCGCCACCGATTGGGAATTGCTGCTGCGATCGCTGCTGGTGACCGTGATCACGACGCTCGAAGGCTTTTTGCTGGCGGCTTTCGGCGGCGTCTTCTTGGCAATCCTGTTCAATCAGTCGCGGTTTCTCGAATATTCGCTTTATCCTTACGCGGTGGTTCTGCAAGTCACGCCGGTCGTGGCGGTGGCGCCGCTGCTGTTGATTTATCTGCCGCAGCACTCCGCGGTTTTGGTCTGCGCCTGGATCGTCGCCTTCTTTCCGGTCTTGGCCAACACTACGCTCGGACTGCGTTCGGTCGACCGCAACCTCGCCGATTTGTTCGCGCTTTACGGCGCCTCGCGCTGGCAGATTTTGCGCCGCCTGAAATTGCCTTCGGCGCTGCCCTACATTCTCGGCGGACTGCGCATTGCCGGCGGTCTGTCGCTGATCGGAGCCGTGGTGGCCGAAATTGCCGCCGGCTCCGCCGGCGCCGGCTCGGGCCTTGCCTACCGAATTGCGGAGTCGGGCTATCGCTTGAACATTCCCCGCATGTTCGCGGCGCTGCTGCTTCTTTCGCTGACTGGCATTGCCATTTTTTATCTACTTTCGCTGATCAATTACTTGGCGCTGCGGCGCTGGCATGAAAGCGCTTTGGCACAGGAGAGTTAGCGGCCCACGGACACGTGGGGCGTTTCCCAACCTTTAGCCCTGCGGCAGCAAAGAGGCTTGACCGCAACGGCGCATTCGGGGATCAAAGCCGCGCCGCGGCGCCTTAGGACCGGCGCAGCCGGGACTTTGAGCTTGCTTTCCGCAAAGGCGATTAGCCTCACCAAGCCTGCCTACACTCGCGTGCGAAGGAATTTCGAGTCATGCCGCAGAATGCTTCGCGTCTCCCCGGACGCCATTTCCTGCAAATTCCAGGACCGACGCCGGTGCCGGACCGGATCTTGCGGGCGATCGATATGCCGCTCATCGATCAGCGCGGCCCGGAATTCGCACGGCTCGGCAAGCGCGTGCTGGAAGGCGTCAAGACGATCTTCAAGACGGCACAACCGGTGATCATCTACACGGCGACCGGGACCGGCGCGTGGGAG
>DATNNI010000390.1:0-2380 GCA_035601915.1 Xanthobacteraceae bacterium | reverse complement strand
GCCGAACGCGAGCCGCATGCGCGTATGCACGGCGAGCTTGAGTCGATTCTCGATGCGCTCGACGACGCCGCCATGGTCGCGCCCATGATCGCGCGGTTCGAGCTCGCCTTTCTCGCCGAACTTGGTTTCGGCCTCGACCTGTCGTCGTGTGCCGCGACCGGCACGGCCGACGATCTGATTTATGTCTCGCCGCGCTCGGGCCGGGCGGTGTCCGCCGCGGCCGGGGCGGCCTACCACGACAAGCTGCTGCGGCTTCCGGCTTTCCTCGGCCAGGAAGTTGTTCAGGCGTCGGCTTCCGATCTGGCCGATGCTTTCAGCCTGACCGGCTTCTTTCTCGACCGTTACGCGTTCGCGCCGCGCGGTCTTCCGGTTCCCGACGCACGCGCGCGCTTTGTCTCTGCCGTTCTTGTTCGGAACCGCTAACCGCGCTACCGCTGCCGATTATGAATAAAAAACTGATTCCCCCGGACCCGAGCCATGTGCAGGAGATTGCGCTGCGGGAAGCGTTGGAAGAGCGCTATCTCGCCTACGCGCTTTCCACCATCATGCACCGGGCGCTGCCGGATGCCCGTGACGGACTGAAACCCGTGCACCGCCGCATCCTCTACGGCATGCGGCTGCTGCGGCTCGACCCCGGCGCCGCATTCAAAAAGTCGGCGAAGATCGTCGGCGACGTCATGGGCAATTTTCACCCGCATGGCGATCAGGCGATCTACGACGCGCTGGTGCGGCTCGCGCAGGATTTTTCGTCGCGCTATCCGCTGGTCGACGGCCAGGGAAATTTCGGCAATGTTGACGGCGATAACGCCGCCGCCTACCGCTATACCGAAGCGCGCCTCACCGAAGCCGCGCGCCTGCTGCTCGATGGCATCGACGAAGACGCGGTGGATTTCCGCGCCAGTTACGACGGCGTCATGCAGGAGCCGGCGGTTTTGCCGGCGGCCTTTCCGAATTTGCTCGCCAACGGTGCGCAAGGGATCGCGGTCGGCATGGCGACGGCGATTCCGCCGCATAACATCGCCGAATTGTGCGACGCCGCGTTGTATCTCATCGATACCCCGAATGCGCGCAGCCGCACGCTCATGAAATTCGTCCCCGGCCCGGACTTCCCGACCGGCGGTATCATCGTCGATACCGCCGAAACGATCGCCGAGGCCTATGCCACCGGGCGAGGCTCATTCCGGTTGCGTGCGCGCTGGACGACCGAAGATACCGGCCGCGGCACCTATCTGGTGGTGGTCACCGAAATCCCCTGGCAGGTGCAAAAGATGCGGCTCGTCGAGCGCATCGCCGAGCTGATCAACGAGAAGAAACTGCCGTTTCTGGCCGACATGCGCGACGAATCGGCCGAGGACGTGCGGCTTGTCTTCGAGCCGCGTTCCCGCAGCGTCGATCCTGCCCTGCTGATGGAGAGCCTGTTCAAGCTCACCGAGCTGGAAAGCCGGGTGCCGCTGAACATGAACGTGCTGGTCGGCGGCCGCGTGCCGAGGGTCATCGGGCTTGCCGAGGCGCTGACCGAATGGCTGGGGCACCGGCGCGAGGTGCTGCTCCGCCGTTCGCGCTATCGATTGAGCCAGATCGAACACCGGATTGAAGTTCTGGGCGGTTACCTCGTCGCCTACCTCAACCTCGACAAAGTCATCAAAATCATTCGCAACGAGGATGAGCCGAAGCCGGTGCTGATGAAGACGTTCAAGCTCTCGGACGTCCAGGCTGAGGCCATTCTGAACATGCGGCTGCGCAATTTGCGCAAGCTCGAGGAAATGGAGATCCGCGAGGAAGACAAAAAGCTGCGCGCGGAGAAGAAGTCGATCGAGGATTTATTGCGGTCGGAGAAGGCGCAGTGGAAGACCATCGCCGGCGAAATCCGCGAGGTGCGCGAGAAGTTCGGCGGAAAGACGCCGCTCGGCAAACGGCGCACCACCTTCGCCGACGCGCCGGCGCACGATGAGGCGGCGATCGAGGAGGCCCTGGTCGAGCGCGAGCCGGTCACGATCGTGGTGTCGGAGAAGGGGTGGATCCGGGCGCTGCGCGGTCAGGTCGCCGATTTGTCGGCGCTCGCGTTCAAGGCCGACGACGCGCTCAAGCTCGCCTTCTTCGCCGAGACCACGTCAAAGCTTCTGGTCTTCGCCACCAACGGACGCTGCTACACCATCGAGGCGGCGAAGCTACCCGGCGGCCGCGGCCACGGCGAGCCGATCCGGCTGTTCATCGAGCTCGAACAGGACGGCGATGTTGTTACCGTGTTCCGCCACGAGGGCGGCCGCAAATTCCTGGTGGCAAGCAAGCAGGGCAGGGGCTTCGTTGTCGCGGAGGACGAATGTCTCGCCAATACCCGCAAGGGCAAGCAAATCCTCAACGTCAAACCCCCTGATGAAGG
>DATNNI010000389.1:0-8486 GCA_035601915.1 Xanthobacteraceae bacterium | reverse complement strand
GCCTTCCGCCGCCGGCGCTTTGGCCGCCAAAAGCCCGGCGCCGCCTAACGCGACGCCGCCCAGAGCCGCGGTTTTTAAAAATTGCCTTCTACGCCCGTCGATTGCTGTTCCATTTCGGCTTTTGGTCATGGCGCGGTCCTTCGACATTCGCCGAGAAGCAATTCCTTGAAAATCGCCGAGTTCCGATCGATCTTCCGCTTCTCCGAACGAGGCGTTTCGCCGCCAGGCCGGTTGTCACGCCGCGTTCGGCGCTACATCCAGGCGCGCCACCCAGTCCTCAAGGCCGGGCCTTGCCGCCGCATAGCGTTTAAGCACTAACGGGTCATGGCCGGGCACGATGTGGCTTGGCGTGGTGGCGAGCCTTTTCAAGGTCTCGTAGCCTTCGAGCACCTCGGCGACATTGTAAGTGATCGGAAAAACCCGGCCCTGCTCGAGATGGGCGTAGAGGTGCGCCGCGTCGGCGGCCAGCATCACGTAGCCGCGGCCCGTCTTGACCCGCACCGACTGCAATCCCATGGAATGGCCGCCGATACGGTGGACGGTCACGCCGGGGACGATTTCATCTTCGCCGTCGTGGAACATAACGCGGCCGGCGAACACCTTGCGCACCATGGCGACGACATCGTCGGCCTCGAATGGCGCGCGCAGCACCGTGTGGCACATGCAGCGTCCGGTCGCATACGCCAGCTCGCGATCTTGAAGATGGTAGCGCGCATTCGGGAACAGATCGTAATTGCCGCAATGGTCGTAGTGCAGATGGCTGACAATGACGGTCTTCACTGACTCCGGCGCGATCCCCACGGCATTAAGACCTTCGCGCAGCGGCTTGGTAATCTCACGTTGCCGCCGGCGGCTCATCGGTTCATCAAAACCGGTGTCGACGATGATCGCGCCCGACGGTCCAGTGATCGCCCAGACGAAGAAATCAAGCGGTTGGAGCACGTCGTGTGGATCGCCGCCGATGAAGTTTTCCGCCGAGCGCCGCGCATGATGCCCGTAACGGATGGCGAAAACTTCGTGCACATCCTGGTCCATATCGGCGTCCAATGGCGTGAGCGATCGGCAAGGTCATGAGGTGCGGCCGCAACCCCGCAGATTGCCGGGCGCCCTAACTCGTACGGGCCCAGCCGTCCGGCGTAAGCCGCTCCTGCGGCAGGAAGCGGCCTTTATAGTCCATCTTGCGCGAACCACGCACCCAATAGCCGAGGTAAACGTAACCGAGACCCATCTGTCGCGCGCGGGCGATGTGGTCGAGCACCATGAGGGTGCCGAGCGAGCGCGGCGCTTGGTCGGGTTCGAAAAACGAATAGACCATGGATAAACCGTCGGCGAGGACGTCAGTGAGAGCGACGGCAATCAGCCCGCTCCCGGGTGTGCTACCCAAACGATATTCGATGATGCGGGTCTCGATGTGGCTGTCTTCTACCATCATGGCGTAGTCGAGCACCGTCATATCGGCCATGCCGCCGTCGCGATGACGCGAATCGAGATAGGCGCGGAATATCGAGTATTGCTCGGACGTCGGTACCGCCGGCTTCATCTCGGCGACAATATCCACGTTGCGGCCGGCGATCCGGCGCATGCTGCGCGTAGGCTGAAACTCCTCGGCAAGCACGCGCACCGACACGCAGCTGCGGCAGCCCTCGCAGGCCGGCCGGTAAGCGATCGACTGGCTGCGGCGGAAGCCGCCTTGGGTAAGTATGTTGTTGAGATCGCCGGCACGCTCGCCGACGAGATGAGTAAAGACCTTCCGTTCTTCCTTGCCGCCAAGATATGGGCATGGAGAAGGCGCGGTGAGATAGAACTGGGGCGTATCGCGCGAGTGCTGAGTCACGAAGCGTTTCGCCTCTTAGTTGCCTCTTCCAGTCCCGCCGGTAGGAAGAAAGCCCGGCGGCTCTCTAATTTGCCCGAGAATACCGAAGCGTCAAAGACCTAATCCGCCTGAGTCTTATCGAGATTTCAACATTGTAACGTCGGCCGAAATGGGGAAAAAGGCCTTTATGGTGACGCTCGCCGAAATCGAGGCGGCCCGGCGCACGATTGCGGGTCACGTCTTGCGGACGCCGATTTTGCGGGCGCCGCCGCTGTCGGCCTTGACCGGCGCCGACGTTTTCGTGAAATACGAAAATCTGCAGGTGACAAATTCGTTCAAGGAGCGCGGCGCCTGCGTGAAGCTTGCTGCGCTCACGGCCGAAGAAAGGCGCCGCGGCGTAATCGCCATGTCGGCCGGCAATCACGCCCAGGCCGTCGCCTATCACGCCCGCCGTCTTGCAATCCCGGCTACCATCGTGATGCCGGAGACAGCGCCTTTCGTGAAGATCAAAGCGACCGAAGCGCTCGGTGCCACCGTTATCCTCGACGGCGAGACGGTGGCCGATGCGCAAGCCCGCGCGGAGGTGATAGCGCAGGCGCAAAATCTCGTCTGGGTCCATCCCTATGACGATCCGCATGTCATTGCCGGCCAGGGCACAATCGCGCTCGAAATGCTCGAAGAAGTGCCGGACCTCGACACTCTCGTCGTTCCGATCGGCGGCGGCGGGCTAATTGCCGGCTGCGCCATCGCTGCCCGCGCCAAAAGCCCCTCGATCACGATCGTCGGAGCAGAATCCGCACTCTATCCCTCAGTGTGGAACGCAATACGGAGTGATAGCAAACCGTGCGGCGGCGCCACACTCGCCGAAGGCATTGCGGTCAAGAATGTCGGCAAGCTTACGCTGCCGATCATTCGCAAGCTGGTGAGCGACATCGTCTTGGTCGACGAACAACTGATCGAGCGTGCGGTGAACGCGTTTCTCACTTTGCAGAAGACCATGGCAGAAGGCGCCGGTGCCGCAGGCCTGGCCGCCATGCTGGCCAAGCCGGATCAGTTTCGCGGGCGAAAGGTCGGCTTGATTCTCTGCGGAGGAAATATCGATCCGCGCATTTTGGCGTCGATTATGGTTCGAGAACTGGAACGCGCCGAGCGCATTGTCGCGTTCCGTCTCACTATTCCGGACCGGCCGGGCATTTTAGGACAGATCGCGACACGGCTCGGCGAGTTCGGCGCCAATATCCTCAGCGTCGACCATCACCGTTTGTTCCTGGATGTTCCGGCAAAGGGCGCCAAGCTGGATGTGACCATTGAAACGCGCGACGCGGCCCACGCCGCCGAAATTTTTCAGGCGCTCGCGGCCGACGGCTACCAGCCGGCGCACATGCCGAGCGGAGCCGTGCGGGAATGAGCGTGCAGCGTACGCCTACCCTGACGATCAAGTTCTTGACCTCGGCGTTTCATTATTATCAAATTCAAGCTTGATCCGCGCGAAGTGCAGGGGGACCGATGAAGCGCCCATACGCGGAACTCGCGGCATCTCTTGTCGCGATTGTTAGTCTTCCGCCGGTGTGTTTTGCCCAAGCGCCTGATTGGCCGATGCTCTCGCGCGACGCGATGCATCACGCCTATACCGGAAATCAGCAACTGACTGCTTCAGCGGCGCCGAAGCTCGGTCTCAACTGGATGGCTAATCTTCACGCCGCGGATCTCGGATCTCCGGTCATCGCCTACAACACCGTGCTGAATAAGACCGTAATTTATGTGGGCGACGAGAACGGCGACGTATTCGCGTACGACGAGTCGAATGGAGAACAAATTTGGGGAGTAAACATCTCATTCGGTAACCCCGAACGGGCAACGCCTGCAGTGGCCCCGGACGGGTCGGTATGGGTCGGAAGCGCATACGACGCGACGGTGACGAAATTGGATGGAGCAACTGGTCAAACGCTCTGCTCTGCAAGACTTAACACCACGATCGATGCGAGCATAACGTTGGCTACGCCTCCCGGTGGCGAGCTTACCGTCTACACTGGGACCAACGACGGCGGCGGCTCTATTGGCACGCCCGATAACAAGGCCGGAGTAGAAGTCGGGATCAGTGAGAGCGATTGCTCGCAAATCTTTTCGTTCAACAGCTGGCGCACCTACGCCGGAACGTGGACGACGCCCGCTTTCTCGGTGACCGCGGCGGGCTCGCAAGCCTTTTTATTGTTCGGCACTGCGGATCCGGACAGCACCGAGTACGCAATCAACGCGGCAACCGGAAAACTTATGTGGGAGTGGCGCGCCGAGAACCCGCCGCCTTCTGCCTATGACATCGGTGAGGCGGCCGACATTTCGCCTCCGGGCGTGAATGGTTTTGCCGACGGCGTCGTTTACGTCTCCGGAAAATATGCGGTCATGCACGCCCTCGATCTAATGACCGGCGTATCGCTATGGCAATTCGATATGTATCCGGCCGGATATACCGGCTTGCGCGACGCGCGCTCAGGCCCGGCCTTCGACGGAAATGCGCTTGTTTTCGGGTATCTCGGGGGTGTGTGGGCGCTTAATGCGGTGACTGGCGCGGTGCGCTGGCACTACGCATCGCCGGCTGGGCTTGAGGTCATATCATCGCCGGCAATTGTCGGACCCAAGGGGAAAGAGATCGTCGCGTTCTCCGATGTTGCGGGACAGCTTCATGTCCTGCGGATGTCCGACGGCCAGGAACTTTATAATTATCAGACGGGGGGATACGTCACGGCGTCGGTGGCAGTGGCCAATGGACATCTCGTTACTGTTTCAACCGACGGTTTCTTATATGACTTCGCGGTGGACGGCGGCAATGCCGCTGCGCCCTCTACGCAGCTGACTTATCCGCTGCAAGGCGCCACGATTGCCAATCGCGTTGGCAGTTTGATTGAAACGGTTGTAACGGGCAGCGCAAATGATGCGCAAGGCGTCGCCGCGGTTGAGGTAGCCGTGGCCTCTCTCGGCCCGCTCGGCGTTCAATGGTACGACGCGGCGACCGGGGCATGGACCAATGCCGCGTTCGATAATCCGGCTACGCTGTCGCAACTGAACGCGACCTCGACGCAATGGAGTTTTGCTTTTCCTCTTCCGCCAGCCGGGGGAACGTTTGAAGTTTTCGCGAATGCGGTGAACATCGACCATCAGGCCGATGTCATAGGGTCGCATTCTACCTTCTCGGTTACGCCCAATCCGGGCGCGCCACAGATTCAACTGTCGAACCAATACGTCTCTCCCGGAGGAACATTCATCGTCACCGGCAGCGGCTTCGGCAGCTCTGAACCAGTCAGTTTCAGCGTCGATGGCGACGTTCGCGCGTCGGCGGTGGCGAATACATCCGGTTCAGTGCCTCCCACGACGATCACATTACCGGGCACTGGAAGTTACGGTCCCACCTCTCGCTTCGGTCCAACGACCTTGGTCGCCGTCGGCCAGTCGTCCGGACAAACAGCGTCGGCATTTTTGGATATCACCAATAATTGGTCGGAAGGCGCACAAGGCCCAACACGAATTGCCTTCGAAGCGCACGATGAAATTTTGCACGACCTTCTGCACGTCTCGGCGAACCAGTTCGTCGAACAAGCCTGGTACACTTCGACCGGATCGCCGGTCGAGTCTTCGCCCGCGATCGCAAATGGTATCGCCTATGTCGGAAACGACGCCGGCACTCTCTCCGCGATACAGACCAGCAATGGAGCGCCAGCTTGGACTTATAATACCCCGAGCGGTGCGCCGATTCATTCGTCGCCTGCCGTCGATGGTTCTCTCGTGCTTTTCGGTTCGAATGACGGGACGCTCTACGAAGTGTCAACGGCGACGGGAACGCTGTTTGGTTCGTTGGGAATTGGCGGCAAGTTGACGTCACCGGCCGCTGCGAACGGGACGGCTTACATCTCTTCCGACAGCGGCGTAGTGGCTGCGATCGTCGAGTCCGTCAAGGGATCGCCACTATTGCTATGGTCTGTATCTCTCGGTACCCCGATCCATTCGTCGGTTGCGTTCGATAATCAATCTTCAGGAACGCCGGTCATTGTCGGCGATGATTCCGGGAAGGTGACCGCCCTCAACGGCACGACCGGAGCGGTTTTGTGGACAGCAAAAACCGGCGGCGCGGTGACGGCATCGCCATCCGTCTCCGGCGGGATCGTCTACGTTGGATCAGGGGATGGCCGCGTTTATGCATTCAATGAGTCGACGGGTGCACTGGCGTGGAAGTTCAATGCCGGTTCGCCGATTAATGCGGGCGGCGTTGTTGGCGGCGTGACAGGACCCGGCACCTCGGTCGTCTACGGAACTGCGAATGGCGGATTGGTCGCCTTGTCGGCGGGCGGAAGCGTGGAATGGTCGCAATCGCTGGGCGAACCTATTGTGGGAGTCTCTGCCGCGTATGATGCGGTTATTTCCGAGGGGGCCAACGGCACGATCTTTGGCAACCGCGGCACGCAATTTGGACTTAGCATGTGGCAGTTCCAGACCGGTGAGGGTCTTAGTACCGCTCCTGCGATCAGTGATGGCGCCGTATACGTCGGGGCGATCGATACGGGACTGTATAAGTTCTCACCTTACGGCAGATAATCGTGGCGGAGCGGCGTCGCGCGGAAAGCCGAAGAAGCCATCTCCGGCTCCCAGACCGACATCGGTGCAATGTGCTGCGCTAAATCTGTCGCGGTGATGCGTTATAGCCGCCGGCGCATTCTCTAGTGAAAGATATTCTGCAGAAAATCCAACGGACCTGGACTTGCGGTGTCGGGAGGTGATGCCGGCCCCGCAGCATCGGGGCGCGGACGCGGCACCGGCACGGCGCCCTGCGCCAACCGCGTGTTGGCGTCACCTAATCCATGCGGCCGATGTCGTGGCAACGGAATTTTACCCGTCAACGGCGGGGCAGGGGGCATCACATCTGGCGATTGTTCTGCAATTGCGGGCGCTTGCGACGCTTCTGCCGTCGCGGTACCCGCCAAGGGCTGTTGCGGAATCTGAGGGGCGCTGCCGGTCGATGTCATCGCGGTCGTCAAATTCGTGGGCGTGGCGAAAGCCGCAGAAACTTGCGACGGCGACGGTATCGAAGCAGGTGCGATCGTCGAGGTGCCGGCAGGGCCGGCCGCAGCGCCGTCGGACGGCCGGTCGGTGAGCAGCGCGCCTTTCGGCAAAGGCACATCTCGAGCGTCCGACGTGGTCGCCGTGACGTCTGTTGTCGAGGCAGTGATGTCGGCCATCTTACTCTGCGCTGGCGCGGCATTTGCCTGATCGGAGCTCGATATACTTGCCGCGGACACCGTCGGTGCGGTTGCGGCAATCTGGTGCGCCGCGGGGATTCTGGGCGGACCGACATAAGCGCGCACGAAGGTGGTGATCATCCACAAAACCACCGGCGTTGCCGCGAGTACAGCCAGCAGAATAATGACTCGCCTCAGCAGCGGCACAAATCGCTGGAATCGATTGTCGTCGTCGTGCATGACATTCGCCTCGTTACCCAGTCGCAGGCGAGAATCTTAGGCGCCGCGCGCCTTCAATTGCTCCGCAATGCGGGCCGCAAAATAGGTCAGCACGCCATCGGCGCCGGCACGCTTGAAAGCGATCACGCTTTCCAGCATGGCCTTGTCCCCGTCGAGCCAGCCGTTCTGTGCGGCTGCCACAATCATGGCATACTCCCCGGAGACTTGGTAGGCAAAGGTGGGCATTCCGAAAGTGGCCTTAACCCGTTGTAATATATCGAGATAAGGCATTCCGGGCTTAACCATAATCATATCGGCACCCTCACCGATATCGAGTTCGACCTCGCGGAGCGCCTCCTCCGCATTCGCCGGATCCATCTGATAGGTCCGTTTGTCGCCGATGAGGGTTGCGTTCGATCCGATCGCATCGCGAAACGGACCATAGAATGCCGAGGCGTATTTGGCCGCGTAGGCCATGATCTGAACTTCATCAAAGCCTGCGGCATCGAGGCCCTTGCGGATGGCGCCGACGCGGCCGTCCATCATGTCGGAAGGTGCGATGATATCGCAGCCCGCTTCGGCCTGGATCAGCGCCTGGCGCACCAAAATAGCGACGGTCTCGTCGTTGAGAATAATGCCGTTGCGAATAAGACCGTCGTGGCCATGACTGGTGTAGGGGTCGAGTGCGACATCGCATAATAGTCCGATCTGCGGGACCTCTTGCTTGATGGCGCGGATGGCGCGGCACACCAGATTGTCGGCGTTGAGTGCTTCAGATCCGCGGTCGTCGCGCTTTTCGTGCTCGGTATAAGGAAACAGCGCAAGGCAGGGGATCGCGAGCTCCGCCGCGCGCTCCGCGGCACGAACGGCTTCGTCGATCGAGAGTCGCTCGACGCCGGGCATGGAGGCGACGGCGGCGCGTACTCTCTCGCCCTCGACCAGGAACAGCGGCCAGATCAGGTCGTCGGCGGTAACAACATGCTCGCGCACCAATCGCCGCGCCCAATCGGCGCGGCGATTACGCCGCGGCCGGATGGCGAGATCAAGCCGCTCGGCGCGCGCGTCGCCACGCATCGGAACTGAGCGGACCCGTTCGATCGGCCGGCCTAATTTAATCGCCATGGCAAGCTCCACCGCCGGTTCTTTTAGCTGTTCCGGTCGCAACCCGCCACGGGCAAAATGAAACTAGTGTCCCGATTCCGAAGTTCGTATCATCCTGTGGCACTCTC
>DATNNI010000388.1:0-4427 GCA_035601915.1 Xanthobacteraceae bacterium | reverse complement strand
GACCAGTGCAATCGCCTGATGATAATGCTCGATCTTTGGGCCGCCGAGGAGATGTGCCGTATTGCGCTGGGCCTTCTTGAGTTTGCCGGCGTTCTCCGCGGTCACGATGGCGATCACGCCGGGCGCCGCCTTGGCGCTGCCGAGATCCATGCCGGCGATACGGCCCTTGGCGATCGCCGCGCCGACCACATAGCCGTAAGCCTGGTTGGCGATGACATCGTGCCGCTCATAAGCATAGGGCGCGGTGCCGGTCGTCTTCAGCGGCCCGTCGATGCGGTCGATGGGGTGGCCGACGACTTTGAGCTGATCGATCGGATTGGTTGTCGCGGGGTTATCGAACCGCATGGCCTAAACCCTCGCTTCGCGCAGCACCGCGGCGAGCGTGCGCTCAACCAGCGGCAGCTTGAAAGCGTTTTCGCGCGTCGGCTTGGCGCCTTCGAGCAATCGCGCCGCGACAGCCTTGGCGCTGCGCGCCATTTCGGCTTCGGCCGAAGCGACGCGCCACGGCTTGTGGGCGACGCCGCCAAGCGCAACGCGTCCGGAGCCGTCGCGCTGTACGATGGCGCCGACCGAGACCAGCGCGAACGCGTAGGACGCGCGATCGCGGACCTTGCGATAGACGTGCGTGCCGCCGACAGGTTTCGGCAACGTCACCGCGGTGATGAGCTCTCCCGCCGCCAACACAGTTTCGAGCTGCGGGGTGTCGCCGGGCGCGCGGTAGAATTCGGCAATCGCGATCGTGCGCGTAGTGCCGTCGGCCCGCACCGTTTCGACCGTGGCATCGAGCGCCATCATCGCCACCGCCATGTCGCTCGGCTGGGTGGCGATGCAGCTTTCGCTGACGCCGAGCACCGCGTGCGCCCGGCTGAAGCCGCCGATCGCGGCGCAGCCGCTGCCGGCTTTGCGTTTGTTGCACGGCTGATTGGTGTCATAGAAATATGGGCAGCGAGTCCGCTGCAACAGATTGCCCGCGGTCGTCGCCTTGTTGCGCAACTGGCCGGAAGCCCCGGCAAGGAGCGCGCGGGCAAGGAGGCCATAGTCGCGGCGCACCCGCGGGTCGGCGGCAAGGTCGGTGTTGCGCACCAACGCGCCGACGCGCAGCCCGCCCTCGGCGGTCGCCTCGATCTGATCGAGCTTGAGGCCGTTGACGTCAATGAGGTGCGCCGGCGTTTCGATTTCAAGTTTCATCAGGTCGAGAAGATTGGTGCCGCCGGCAATGAATTTGGCGCCGGCAATACGCGCCGCCGCTGCCGCGGCTTCGGCGGGCGAATGCGCGCGCTGGTAGGTGAAAGACTTCATGCCTTGCCTCCGGCGACTTCGGTGATCGCTTCAACGATGTTGGAATAGGCGCCGCAGCGGCAGATGTTGCCGCTCATGCGCTCGCGCAACTCGGCGGCAACGGCCTGCGGCTCGGCATTGAGATCGGCGCTGACGTGGCTCGGGATGCCGGCTTTGATCTCGTCGAGCACCGCCACCGCAGAAACGATCTGTCCGGGCGTGCAATAGCCGCACTGATAGCCGTCGTGCTTGATGAAGGCTTGCTGCAGCGGGTGCAGATGTTCGGGCGTGCCCAGGCCCTCGATGGTGGTGATGGCGTCGCCCTCGTGCATCACGGCGAGCGACAGGCATGAATTGATCCGGCGACCATTGACCATGACCGTGCAGGCGCCGCATTGGCCGTGATCGCAGCCTTTCTTGCTGCCGGTGAGATGGAGGTGCTCGCGCAGCGCGTCGAGCAATGTGGTGCGGGTGTCGAGGTCGAGTGCGTGGCTTTTTCCATTCACCACGAACGAGACGTTTGGCATTGCAGGCTCTCCAGCCTCGTGGTTTCGGCGTTGTGCGGCCAACAACCGGCCGCACCGGCATAAACCGGGAACAACGACACTCTCCATATAGGGTTCCAATCCCGCGACCGCTCGTCGCTGACCCAAGGGCGTGATGCAATCCGGTCACGCGCGACTTCAGCTCTCCGGCAGTGTGAAAACTGAGCACGGCGCCGCAATACCGCGCAGTTCATGGGTTCCGAGCGCAACGAGCGGCTCGTCGGTTTCGGCGGCTAACGCGCCGGAGACGAGCACTGTTTTGCCAAGCGGTTTGCACAGCCCTTCCAATCGGCTCACCAGATTTACCGAAGGCCCGATGGCGGTGAAATCGAGGCGGTCGGCGGCGCCGATATTACCCCACAGCATTTCGCCGAGATGCAAAGCGGCGCCGAAAGGCAGCGGCGGCAGTCCTTGCGCACGCCGTTCGTTATCGAGATGCGCCATCCCGGCGCGCGCGGCTTCGACCGCGCGGAACGCCGCCTGGCACGCCGGACGCGGCGCGCCGCCGACGACCGGAAAGATCGCCAAGATGCCGTCGCCGATGAATTTCAGCACCTCGCCGCCGAAGGCTTGAACCGCAAGTGCGATACGGTCGAACCAGGCGTCGAGCGCCGCAATCACGGCGGCCGGCGGATTACTTTCCGACAACGCGGTGAAGCCGCGCAGGTCGGCGTAGAGGAGGGCGGCTTGAATGGTCTCGCCCGGGTCGCGGCGCATCGGCGCGGCGAGAACGCGCGCCGCGCTCCTTCGACCGAGATAAGCTTCCAGCGCGGCCTTGAGCGTCGCGCGCGCGGCGAGAGCGGCCAGCGGCGCCGCGGCAAAGCGCGCGGTCTGCCGCAAGGTGTCGGTCTCGTCCGCCGTGAATTTACGCGTGCCGATCCAGCCGAGCGAAGGCGCGTCGCTCCTCGATCCGATCGCATCTTCATGCACTTCGCCTGCGGCGACGCCGCGGAGCCAGCGACGGCCGGCGGCATTAGGCGAAGCCACCTCAAACCGCGCCGCCAAATCCGCCGGCGCCAGCGCCAAAGCCTCCATGACTTCGCCACTCGTGGCGCGCCAAAGCCACGTGCGCTGTGCGATCAGCGGGTGCGGAATGTCAAGCGTGAGCGCGCCGCCGGCAAGCGGCACGCCGCCGGCGACGAGACGCGCGCCGAGCTCCGCCAAAAACCGATCAGCGCCCGCAACCTCGGCGGCGGAATCGACCAGCCAAGAAAGCGTCAAAGAGAGCGTCGGCGACAAATGCATGCGGCAATCATGAAGCGGTCGCGCTCGCCTTGTCACTCCTTAATCGGCAACGCCGTCCGCGGCAGCGCTGTCGACGCGACCGCAACATCAGCCGCGAGCCGCTTCCGCGCCGCGATCGGTGCCGGGATTTCCGCCCGCAGCGGCGACGGCAAGGCGATCCATATAATACGCCCAGCCGGCGTCATGGGCCGCGCACTGCGCCGCGTTCGGCAGTCCGCTATGCGTCAGCCGTACCAGCGTGCCGCCGTCACGTTCGGCGAGATCAATCTCGATCAGGCTCGAGTCCGGCGGTACTTCCTTGCCGGCCTCCCAACCGAAGCTGTAGGCGAGGCGGTGGACCGGCACGACTTCGCGGAACGCGCCGCGCGCGACGCGGGTCGGGTCGCCGCCGACGCCCTTGACGAGATAGAGGCCGCCCGGATGCGGCTCGGTCTTGGCCTCGGTACCGAGCCAGCTCAAAATCCGTTCCGGATCGGTGAGAAAGGCGAAAACGGTCGCGCGTGGCGCGGCAATTTGCACTTCACGCTGGACGACGAGCGGATCGGCCATCGATGCCTCCTGTTCGAGATCGTTTGCTGCGTCTGATTGTCGATCATAGGATTGACTTAAGGCCGATAAAGATGCGCCGGGAGTTACAAGTTTGGCGGGATTCCTATCGAGTTGTTTGTGATACGTCCAAGCCATGTTGCCGTTTCAGTTCGCGCGGCGGTGACGGGTGTTTTGCTTCACACGCGCTCCTTCCCGCGCCGTTTTTGTGCTGTAATGACGGCTGGGGTCGGGGCTGAGGAGGGACAAAATGAAGATCGCTCTTTGTCTAACCGCGATGATCACGCTGCTCCTGTCCGTGGGCGGCCCGCTGACAAGTCCGGCGGCCGCGGCGCCAACCGGAAAGTGCGTGGCGTTTTGCCAGAATTGGTGCGCAACTCACGCCAGAGCGCAGGACTATTGCAACGCCCGCTGCACCGCCACGCATTGCTCGTGACGGTGTGAATTCTTCCGTCACTGCGAGCGGTGGCGAAGCAACCCAGCGGGCCGGGATTGCTTCGTCGCTGCCGCTCCTCGCAATGACGTCCCAAGCCGCCGACCGGCGAACTCACGTGCGGGGCGATCTGTAAATATCGAATAGTCGGCCTTTGTCTTTGAGTTTGCGAAAACTCTTCGCGTGCGCGGACGTAGTCGTAAACCTGCATTTTGACTTCGGCGCGACGAGCCCGAATGTGCGGGTATAGTTCCGTACTCGCAATCATGGCCGGCCTCTGACGCCGGTCTTGTCGTGGTGACAGAGCAGGAGGCGAAAGAATGAAGACGTTGGCAGTAGCAGTTGCAGGATTGGCGCTGGCCGGTGTGAGCGGTGCGAAC
>DATNNI010000387.1:0-6336 GCA_035601915.1 Xanthobacteraceae bacterium | reverse complement strand
CACCGCCGAAGTGCCGCTGACCAACCTCGTCCGCGAGTCCATCCTCGACGAAGCGCAATTACCGTTGCGCTACACCGCCTGCACGCCGTGCTTTCGCGCTGAGGCCGGCGCTGCCGGCAAAGACACGCGGGGCATGATCCGCCAACATCAATTCACCAAAGTCGAGCTTGTCTCCGTCACTACGCCGGAGCAAAGCAGAGACGAGCACCAACGGATGCTTGCCTGCGCCGAGGAAGTGCTCAAGCGGCTCGAACTTCACTATCGCGTGGTGACGCTGTGCGCCGGCGACATGGGCTTTGCGGCGCAAAAGACCTACGACATCGAAGTTTGGCTGCCGGGCCAAAACATGTACCGCGAGATTTCCTCGTGCTCGAACTGCGGCGAGTTCCAGGCGCGCCGCATGGACGCGCGCTATCGCACCAAGGAAGGCCGCAACGTCCGTTACGTGCACACGCTCAACGGCTCCGGTGTCGCCGTCGGCCGCGCGCTGATTGCGGTGATGGAAACGTATCAGCAGGACGGCGGCTCGATTGCCGTGCCCGAAGCGCTCGCGCCATATATGGGCGGGATAAAGAAAATCGGGCGATCTTAAAATCATGCGCATTATGCTCACCAATGACGACGGCATCCACGCCGAAGGTTTAGATGTCTGCGAAAAGATCGCGCGGCAAATTTCCGATGATGTTTGGGTGATCGCGCCGGAATACGATCAGTCCGGCGTGGCCCATTCGCTGTCGCTCAACGATCCGCTGCGGCTTCGCCAAGTGGCCGAGCGCCGGTTCGCGGTGCGCGGTACGCCGACCGATTGCGTGATCATGGGCGCGCGTTACGTGCTTGACGGCAAGAACCCGGACCTCGTTCTTTCCGGCGTCAATCGCGGCCGCAATGTCGGCGAGGACGTAATCTATTCCGGCACCGTCGCCGGCGCGCTCGAAGGTACAGTGCTCGGCGTGCCGTCGCTCGCTTTGTCGCAAGCCACTTCAGCGCGCACCGGCCGGTCGCCCTATTGGGACACGAGCTTGCGCTATGCGCCCGACCTCATCCGCCGCGTGATTGCCGAAGGCATCCCGCGCGACGTGCTGGTCAACGTCAACTTTCCCGATTGCCCGCCCGACGAAGTCAAGGGCATCTCCGTGACGGCGCAGGGCCGCCGCCGTCAGGAGCGTTTGCAGATTGAAGAGCGCAAAGACGGCCGCGGCAATCCGTATTACTGGATCGCTTATGTCCGGCATGCCTTCGTGAAAGCCGAGCAGGGTAGCGACTTGGCGGCGCTCGAGGATCGGCGCATCTCGGTCACTCCGCTACGGCTCGACATGACCGACGAGCCCTACATGACCAGGCTCGCCAGTTTGTTTCCATGAAAGCTCTGCACGCGCGCGCAAAGCACGCGGCGAGAAGACGCTAGCTGTTAGAGGGAGTCGCGGCCTTGATAGCCTGCGCCAGCGCCTCCGCCTGAAACGGCTTCTGCAAGGTCGGAGTTTGGCGATAGGCTTCGGGCACGCCGCGCTGGCCGTAGCCGGTAGCGAACACAAAAGGCAGTCCGCGTTCGATTAGAATATCGACCACCGGCGAGATCGGTTGACCGTTGAGATTGACGTCAAGAATGGCGACGTCGAAGTCGCTTTGTTTGGCGAGCGTCAAAGCTTCGTCGATCCGGCCGGCTTCGCCCGCAAGCTTGCAGCCCAGATCGGCCAGCATGTCCTGCAGCAGCATGCGGATCATCAGTTCGTCCTCGACGATAAGGACACGCTTTCCGGCGACCGAACTTGGCTCTGACGCCATAGCAACTCCCCGCGCTTTCCGAAGACCCTGGCACTGACGGCTGTCTGCCCGAGGGCTTAATCCCCGATAAAGGCCACGGTTCCCTCCCGTGCCCCGCCGGCCGGGTTGGTCCGCCATGATCGCTCTATGTATCAGCCGTCCCGGCAAGATGATAGAAATTGATCTCCGTGTCGCAGATGAGGCTATCGTGGCGGATATCGACGCCGACGACGTAGAGCGGATGGAGTTTCAGCTCACGCTGCGTCGCCGCGGCATCAGCGATCAGGCCGTGCTGCGCGCCATGGACGCGGTGCCGCGCGAGCATTTCGTCACGGCGGATTTCGCCGCCAGCGCCTACGCCGATCAGGCGCTGCCGATCGCGTGCGGCCAGACCATCAGTCAGCCTTACGTCGTCGCCTACATGACGGAGCAACTGGAAGTCCGGCCCGAGCACCGGGTGCTCGAGGTCGGTACCGGCTCCGGCTACCAGGCCGCCATCCTCTCGCGGCTGGCGCAGGAAGTGGTGAGCATCGAGCGTTATCGGACGCTGGCCGACATTGCCCGCGACCGTCTTAAGACGCTTGGCTATGCCAATGTGACCGTTCGCGCCGGCGACGGGCTGGCGGGCGCTCCTGACGAGGCGCCTTTTGACCGGATCATGATCACCGCCGCCGCCGAAGAGATTCCGCAAGGTTTGCTCGATCAGCTTGCCGACGGCGGCAAAATGGTGCTGCCGCTCGGTCGCCGCGGCGGCGCGCAGCACATCGTTAAACTGTCCAAAACGGCCGACGGATTGGGGCGGCAGGATTTGATTGCCGTCAGATTCGTGCCGCTCCTGCCCGGGCAAGCCCGAGAATTATAGCCGTTACCACCACTATTTCGGCTTTGTTACAGTCCTTCCCCAATACTTAAACGCCTGTTTACCTCAACGATGTTTAGTCGCTCGCAGGTAATTTTGCGTGCGGGCGGTAACTATGGGCGCATGGCGTTTGGCCTTCGGGCCGCAATTGGCTGTTATCGCGTTAATCGGAGCGGGGGCCGCCGGTTGCAGCGACTCAAGCCGGTTTGACAACAATCCATTCGCCTCCGAGAACACCGGTTCCCGCAGCGAAGTCACCGGCTCGATCCCGAAGTCGTCCAACAGTGTCGAGAGCAAGCCGCTCCCGCATCTCGCCAGCAATGGCGGCGATGGCTATTCGGGCGGCGGCCGCGGCATGGGCTCCTATCAGCCATCCCAGCCTGCCAGTTCCGACGTAACCGGCTCGCTGCCGCCCGCGGTACCCCCGCCACCGCCGTCCTGGAGTTGGGAAGGCGGCACGCCCATTACGCTGCGCGCCGGCGATACGCTGCAGACGCTGTCGCGGCGATACGGGGTACCGGTCGCCGTCATCATGCAATCCAACAACATCAGCAACCCGGCGCTGGTGCATGCCGGTCAACACCTCGTCATTCCCCATCTGAAAGGGCCTGCCGCGGCGCTTGCCGCCCCGCAGCCACGCCTCGCCGCAAACGCACCGGCGCTACCCGCGGCGGCGCCCACGCTACCTCCGGCGGCGCCGGTCCCGCCGCCGCGAATGGCGCTAGCGCCGAGCTCGGCCGTTCACGTGGTCGCCGCCGGCGAGACGCTGCGCAGCATCGCGCACATGTACGGCAAGCCGGTCCTGGTTCTCGCCAAGGCCAACAATATCGCCCCTGACAGCCGGGTGAAGATCGGCGAGCGCATTATCGTTCCGGATGCCAAGGCCGCCGCGCAGGCGCCGGCCGCCTTGCCGAAGCGTGTCGAAGCTCCGCCCCCCGCCGCGGCACCGCAAAACCTTGCCTCGGTCGCCGAGTCGCCGCATAGCGCCCGGTTGGCGTCGCCGGCCGCGCCGGCCGAAGAGGACAGCGCCGTTAAGACCGCCGAACCCGCAGGCAAGCTCGGCGAGTTCCGCTGGCCGGTCCGCGGCCGCGTCATCGCCGGCTTTGGACCCAAACCGAACGGATTGCAGAACGACGGCATCAACCTTGCGGTCCCTGAAGGCACTCCGGTCAAGGCGGCGGAAGACGGCGTCGTCGCTTACGCCGGCAACGAGCTCAAGGGTTACGGCAATCTGGTGCTGCTGCGCCACAGCAACGGATTTGTCACCGCCTATGCGCATGCCAGCGAAATCCTGGTGAAGAAGGGCGATGTCATCAAGCGCGGGCAGACGATCGCCAAATCCGGCCAGACCGGCAGTGTCACCGCGCCGCAGCTTCACTTTGAAATCCGCAAAGGCTCGACGCCCGTCGATCCGGCGCAATATCTCAACGGCGCTTGATCAGACGACTAGAACGGACGACGGACTAATCTGTCGTCCGTCTTCAGCTCTCTGTCATCTTGATTCCCAAGCGCCCCGCCAGATCCTGCACGTATTGCCAAGCGACGCGGCCTGAGCGGGCGCCGCGCGTCGTCGCCCATTCCAGCGCCTCGCGGCGCAACTCGGCGTCATCGATCGGAATGCGATAGCGCGCGACGTAAGCGTCGATCATGGCCAGGTATTCGTCCTGGCTGCAGCGATGAAAACCGAGCCATAGCCCGAACCGATCCGACAGCGAGACTTTTTCCTCGACCGCCTCGCCTGGATTGATGGCGGTTGCGCGCTCGTTGTCGACCATGTCGCGCGCCATCAAATGCCGGCGGTTCGACGTGGCGTAAAAAATCACGTTTTCCGGGCGCCCCTCGATGCCGCCTTCGAGCATCGTCTTGAGCGCTTTGTACGAGGTATCCTCGGCTTCAAAGGAAAGGTCGTCGCAGAATACGATGAAGCATTGCCGCGCGGGCCGCAGCCGGCCCATCAGCTCCGGCAGCGACTCGATGTCCTCGCGGTGAATTTCGACGAGCTTGAGCCCGGCAGCGGGATGGCCGGCGCTGACCGCGGCATGCGCGGCCTTGACCAGCGACGATTTACCCATGCCGCGGGCCCCCCATAACAGCGCGTTGTTGGCCGGCAAACCGCGGGCAAAGCGTTCGGTATTCTCGACGAGCAGATCGCGCACCCGGTCGATGCCTATAAGGAGTGACATCTCGACGCGATTGATGCGGCGAACCGCGGCCAGTGTTCGCCCTTCCGGATGCCAGACGAAAGCGTCGGCGGCGGAAAAGTCGGGCTCTTCGTCGCGCGGCGGCGCAAGGCGCTCAAGCGCTGCGGCGATCCGCTGCAGGAGCTTGTCGTCGTCGGCACGCGGTGCGCGAACTTGCGTCCGGCTGCCGGCGCCTTTCGGCGGCGTTTTACGGCGTTTTGGTCGCGGAGGTTTAGCCATGCTGAATTCGGGTAACCGTTCAAATTGTCGTCTTAGGTATCTTTGGAACCGGTCTTACTACCGCGGGTGATGCTGTAACGGGCCGCCGGAGGCCTCGCAAGCGCGCCGAAAGGGCCGCCGTAACATTGCAATTGGGCGAACGGCAGCTATAGTCCGCGCCGATTTCCCGCGCAAAATCGGGCCTTCATTGTAAGGCCGGCGCGTCCCTGACGTTCCGGAGGAACCATGCTGATTACGCCCGCATATGCGCAAAGCAATCCCTTGAGCGGCCTGTTCGGCGGCGACAGCGGCGGCATGGTGACCTCGCTCCTGCCGCTGATACTGATCGTCGTGATCATGTATTTCCTGGTTTTGCGCCCGCAGCAGCAGAAGGTGAAGCAACACCAGTCCATGGTCAGAGCGCTGCGCCGCGGCGACACGGTGGTGACCAACGGCGGGTTGGTCGGCAAGGTCACCAAGGTCGTCGATGACGACCAGATCGAGGTCGAGATTTCCGACGGTGTGCGGGTGCGGCAGATGCGCTCCATGGTCTCCGACGTGCGCGCCAAAGGCGAGCCGGTGAAGGACGACAGCGCGAGCTAAAGCTCCGTTCGTTTGCCCCGGTCGTAACAGGGACGGTCAAATCGCATGTTGTTTTTCACGCGATGGAAGGCGGCGGGCATTTTGCTGACGGCGCTCGTCGTGTGTCTGTTCGCCTTGCCGAATTTCTTCTCCGAGAGCGCGGTACGCGCGTGGCCTTCATTCGCGCAACGCCACATCGTGCTTGGCCTGGACTTGCAAGGCGGATCAAGCCTGCTGCTTGAGGTCGACACCGCCGCCGTGCGCAAGGAGAAACTCCAGGGCATAGCCGACGACGTGCTGCGCATTCTTCGGGCGGCGCGCGTTCCCTTTACCGGTCGCGCCGTCCACGGCAACAGCGTCGAAGTGCGCATTACCCGCGACACCGATGTCGAGAACGCGATGTCCAAGCTGCGCGAGTTATCTCAGCCGCTGTCGGGGATACTCGGCTCTTCCGGGCAGCGCAGCGTCGATATCACCGAGAATGCCGGCTTGATCACGCTGTCGCCTTCGGACGCGGCGCTGGCGGAACGCGTGCGCCAGGCCGTCGATCAATCGATCCAGATTATCGAGCGCCGCGTCAACGAGCTCGGATTGGTCGAGCCGACCATCCAGCGTGAAGGCGCCTTCCGCATTCTCGTGCAAGTTCCGGGCTTGCAGGACCCCTCGCGGCTCAAGGAGATTCTGGGCAAAACCGCCAAGCTCGATTTTCGCATGGTCGATCAGTCGATGACGGCG
>DATNNI010000386.1:0-7056 GCA_035601915.1 Xanthobacteraceae bacterium | reverse complement strand
CCGCGGCTACGTGTTGCGCCGGATCATGCGCCGCGCCATGCGTCACGCCGAGCTCCTCGGCGCCAAAGATCCGCTGATGTGGCGGCTTGTTCCGGTCCTGGTCCGCGAAATGGGGCAAGCTTATCCGGAATTGCACCGCGCCGAGGGATTGATCACCGAAACGCTCAAGCTCGAAGAAATCCGCTTCCGCAAGACGCTGGAGCGCGGTCTCGCCATGCTGGAAGAAGAGATGGTGAAAGTCAGCTCTGTTCCTCAAGCTGGTACAGCTATTTCTTCGGTTTCGACCACAATCTTCCCCGGGGATGTGGCGTTCACGCTGTACGACACGTACGGATTCCCGCTTGATCTCACTCAGGATGCGCTCCGAGCGCGAGGCGTCGTTGTCGACATTAACGAGTTCAACGCCTCGATGGAGCGACAAAAAGCTAAGGCTCGTGCTTCGTGGGTAGGCTCAGGAGATATAAAGACAGCAGATTATTGGTTTCCGCTCCGAGACAGGTTTGGGGCGACCGAATTCCTTGGTTATGAGACGGAAAGTAGCGAAGCCATCGTTCAAACGATTATTCGCGGCGGCTCTGATGTCAGTGAGCTCAAAGCGGGAGAGAGTGGAGAAGTAATATTCAATCAGACACCGTTTTATGCTGAGGCGGGCGGTCAGGTAAGCGATACCGGTTGGTTGATTCGAGGTACCGAAGGACAGCTGGTCGCGCGAGTACTTGCGGTCCACAAAGAAGCAGGAGACCTCTATGTTCACAACGTTCGAGTTGAAAACGGTACGGTAAGGGTTGGGGATTCATTCCGCCTAGAAGTTGATCGCGAAAAGCGCGCCGAAATTCGTCGAAACCATTCCGCCACTCACCTTTTGCACGAGGCGTTGCGCCAGGTGCTCGGCGATCACGTGGCGCAAAAGGGCTCGCTGGTCGCGCCCGATCGGCTGCGCTTTGATTTCTCACACCCCAAGCCGGTGAGCGGCGAGGAGCTTGAGCGCGTCGAGGACATCGCCAACAGCGTCGTGCTGGAGAACGCGCCGGTCACCACGCGGGTCATGGCGGTCGACGATGCTATTGCGTCGGGTGCCCGCGCGCTGTTCGGCGAAAAATATGGCGACGAGGTGCGCGTCGTCGCCATGGGCGAGGGCGGCGGCAATAGCCTGGGCTGGTCGATCGAATTGTGCGGCGGCACGCACGTGGAGCGCACCGGCGATATCGGCGTCATTTCCATCGCCGGCGAAAGCGGCGTGGCCGCCGGCGTGCGCCGCATCGAAGCGCTTACCGGCAACGCGGCGCGCAAGCACGCCAATCACGTGGCGCAGATCGCCAAGGACGCTGCCGCGGAATTGCGTGTGCCAGTGGACGAAATGCCGTCGCGGATTGCCGCGTTGCTTGACGAACGCAAGCGGCTTGAGCGCGATTTGTCCGAGGCGAAGAAGAAGCTCGCGCTCGGTGGCGGCAAGAGCACGGGCGAAGATGGCGTACGCGTCGTCAAGGATGTCAAGCTGATTGCCCGCGCGGTCGAGGGCATTGATTTGAAGGATCTGCGCAGCCTGGCCGATGAGGGCAAGAAGAAGCTCGGCTCAGGCATCGTAGCTATCGTCGGGGTAACGGGCGAAGGCAAAGCCGGAATTGTGGTCGGCGTGACCGAAGACCTGGTTGCCCGCTTCAGCGCCGTCGATCTTGTCCGTAAGGGCGCCGAAGCGCTTGGCGGCAAAGGCGGCGGCGGCCGGCCCGACATGGCGCAAGCGGGCGGACCGGACGGCGAGAAGGCGGCGGCTGCGTTGGAAGCAATCGCCGCCGCGCTCGGCGATTAAGGCGGTCTTTAAATCTCGACGATCATGCCGTCTTCGGCGGTCTCGTACGGCACCTCGGCGCGGTGCGACAGCATGTCATTGCTCATATGGGTGAGGATCAACCGTTTTGGGCGGATTTGCCCGAGATGACGTTCCAACACCGACAACGCCATGTGGGTCGCCACCGGCTTATCGCGCGTATAAGCCTCGCAGATGAACAGGTCGGCTTCGCGGCCGATATCGATCAATGCGTCGGTCCATTCGGTGTCGCCGGAAAAGGCGATGACCTTGCCTTCGATCTCGAAGCGGAGGCCGAGGCAAGGGCCGGCGCGGTCGTCGTGCACAACGTGAAACGGCGTGACTTTTACGCCCGCGGCCTCGCAGCTTTCGCCGATGTCGAATTCCGTAAGCCGCAGCGGGAATTTGAACTTCAGGTCTTTAGTGCCGGCGAAGCCGGTCTCCATAATTGCCGCGAAGCGGCTCTTGAGGCTCGGCGGCCCAATGATGGTCAGCGGGCGCTTGCGCTTGCTGACGTAATTGGCCTCCAACAAAAAGAACGGAATTCCGCCGACATGGTCGGCGTGAAAATGGCTGAGGAAGATTGCGTCGATGTCGTTGCGAGGGATGGCAAGCTCGTTCATGGCAACGAGCGAGCTCGCCCCGCAATCAATCAGGATATTGGCGTTGCGGCCGGTGAGGTGCAGGCAAGTGTTGAATCGTCCGCCGGAGCCGAAGGCGTCGCCGCAGCCGACGAATTGCAGTCGCATCAATGATTCTCCGAAATACCCCAAAAGGCTGTAGCGCGGCCCGCCGAGTGTAAACCTCGCAGGCCCTCGATCTTCAAGCCGTGACGGACATCACAAATGGCAGGCCTTTCGGGGGCGCCCCGCGCTAGGTTCAACCCGCTGGCGTCTCATCGTTTTTTACCTTTGCCCGATTCCACCTGCCTCGGGAGGTGCGGCCGAGAAAGCCGATCCCTGCCACGATCGCAACACAAACCCGCGCATTCTGCGCCTGTAGTACATCCGCCTGCGGCGAGGTAATATTCTCAAGTGCCTGCTTCGTTCAATCGCTTCATTGCGCTTCCCGCCATAATCGGCGCCATGGTCGCTCTTTGCGGGTGCTCTTCGTCCGATTCGAGCCTGGCGTTGTTTTCCCGGCCGGTCGACTTCTTTGGATCGAAAGGCGGTTACAGTTACTCCGATCTCGGCGATGCCAGGCGGGATCGTCCGATTACCGCGAACGATCTTGTCGACGGCAACGGAGGCTGCCCAAGGCCGGTTTCGGCTTCATCGGCGCAGCCTGGCGCAGCGGGGGACGACGCGGCAACCCTCCTCGGCCAAGGCGTTGCGATCGGCATGAGCGAATGCGACGTGGTGCAGCGCTTGGGTCAGCCCAATAACGTCAATCTCGGCCAAAATCCCAATGGCTCACGCGGCGCGGTCCTCACCTACAGTGCCGGTTCGCGTCCGGGCGTTTATCGTTTTGACGGCGGCAAACTGACGGAAATGGACCGAGTGGAGCAGCCGCCGATGCAGGCCGAGGAAAAGGCTCCGCCGAAAAGAAAGGTAGCGAAGAAAAAACCGGCCGCACCGGCGCAGCCAGCAAAGAGCGGCAGCAACAGCTAGTGTGGCGCCTGCCAATTTACCCTGCTGTCTCCTAATCTATCCATGCACGCCGAAAACTGCGTACCGGCGCGGGACGCTTGCCGGCTTTGCGAGCGACGGCTATAAGCCGCGCACTTTGCAAGCGATCCACGGTAAATTCCAAAGGAAGATTTGATGGCGATCGAGCGTACATTTTCGATCATCAAACCCGATGCCACGGCCCGTAACATCACGGGCGCGATCAACGCCATGATCGAGAAGGCCGGACTGCGCATTATTGCGCAGAAGCGCGTGAAGATGAGCCGGGCGCAGGCCGAGACGTTTTACGCCGTGCATCGCCAGCGGCCGTTCTTTGGCGAACTGGTCGACTTTATGATTTCGGGCCCGGTGGTGGTTCAGGTACTCGAAGGCGAGAACGCAATTGCCGCCTACCGCGACTTGATGGGCGCGACCGATCCCGCTAAGGCGTCGCCTGGCACCATCCGTAAGGAATTAGCCAAGTCGATCAGCGAAAACTCGGTGCATGGATCGGATGCCGCGGACACCGCGCAGAAAGAGATTTCCCAGTTTTTTCCCGGCAACGAAATCGTCGGCTGAGCCAGGCGGTAACTGATACGGCGCAGTCGAGCGCGCGCGGCGAGGAATAGGCGGCGTAACGCCGACGGACTAGCGTAGCGGTTGATTTGCGTTTGAAGGCCGCCCGCGGGCCGGGCCCGGCTTGGTGCATTCAGGCGAATGGGCGCTATATATCCCGCGCTTCTTGTTTTCGTGCCGTTGGCGATCGGCGCCTCTTTCGCCGGCGTGTCGCCGGTCATCGTATTTTTTCTCGCCGCTGTGTCCGTTCTTCCGCTCGCCAAATACATCGGGGAATCAACCGAGGAATTGGCCAGCCGGACGACGCCCGCCATCGGCGGACTTCTGAACGCGACTTTCGGCAATGCTACCGAACTCATCATCGGCATATTTGCGCTCAAGGCTGGCCTCATCGAAGTGGTGAAAGCTTCGATCGCGGGCTCGGTGATCGGCACTCTGCTTCTGGTCCTGGGCTTGGCGATGTTCTGGGGCGGATGGGGACGCGAGAAGCAAACGTTCAACAGGACCGGCATTCTCGCCCAGAGCTCTACGCTGTTCCTCGCCACCATCGCCCTTATCGTGCCGGCGATCTTTTCCGAGACGGGGGTCGAGGCCGCTTCGAGCACAGTGCAAAACCTGAGCCTGCTCGTCTCGCTCGTGCTCATCTGCATGTACGGCGCGAGCCTGTTGTTCTCGCTGCACACGCACAAGCATCTTTATCGGGAAGATGTCGGCAGATACCTTCCGCGCTGGAGCACCGGACGGGCGGTGGCGACGCTTATTGCCGCGACGGCGGGCGTTGCATGGGTCAGCGATATTCTCGTCAATTCAATCGAGCCCTTGGTCGTGCGGCTCGGCTGGTCGCAGCTCTTTATCGGCGTCATTTTTGTTGCGGTGATCGGCAATGCCGCCGAACACATCACCGCGGTCTCGGTGGCGCGCAAGAACCGAATGGATCTTGCGATCCAGATTTCCATCGGATCGACGACGCAGATGGTGCTGATCGTCGCCCCGGTCCTGGTGCTGCTCGGCGTACTGACGGGGCAGCCGATGAACCTGATTTTCAACTCGTTCGAGCTCGTCGCGATGGTACTCGCGGTGGTTATCGTCAATTTCATCGTCCAAGACGGCGAGAGCAATTGGTTCGAAGGTCTACAGTTGTTGGCGGCCTACGCCATCATGGCCATCGCGTTCTTTTTGCGCCGCTAGCTGCTTGCTGAGTTCGGCGGCGTGGTAAATTTTCAGCAAGCAATTTTTCAGCAAACGCCTCGCTGTGATCTCCGTCGCGGTAAACTTTTTCGTTACCATGGCGGTTGTCAGCGCAGATTCCGCGGCTTTCAGTGCACGGCTACAGCCACGGTCGCGCCGCATTTTTCCGTTTGCCTGATGGTGCAATCGGATTTTGGCCTTCCGGCCGGTGCTATCTTGGCGATGCGATCATTTCGGACTTTCCCCCAAAATCTGGCTTGTGTCGTGGAGCGCGGGCGCACGCGTGCGGCTGCCACTTCGCGTCGATGCTGAATCTGAACTGACCAGGAGACAGACGATGCAAAAGGGCGCCGTCAAATGGTTTAATCCGACCAAGGGCTACGGCTTCATCAAGCCGACCACCGGCCACAAAGATGTGTTCGTGCACATCTCGGCCGTGGAGCGCGCCGGGCTGCGTGGCCTCAACGAAGGCCAAGAAGTCGAGTACGAGCTCGTCACCAATCGCGGCAAGACGTCCGCGGAAAATCTCAAGGTAGCCTGAGCAAACGGTAGAAAATCCGTTTCGCCGGGCCCCCTTCGGACCCGCGAGCTTTTTTGCCGTTTTTGCCTAACCCTCTCCGGGTCGGGATGCGGTGAGCTTTGCCCGACCTTCTGCGACTTCGCGCAGAGCGCGCGGGTAGAGCCGGTGCTCGACCTCCAGCACGCGCTTGGCTAGCGCGGCTTCAGTGTCATCGTTGCGCACGTCGATTGCCTCCTGCGCGATGACCGGGCCGGCGTCGATCTCCGCAACAACAAAATGGACTGTAGCGCCATGGTGCTTGGCGCCGGCCGCGATCGCCCTGCGATGGGTATCGAGCCCCTTGAAGTCCGGTAACAGCGAAGGATGGATGTTGAGCAGGCGCCCGCTCCAGCGCGCGACAAACCAGGGCGTCAGAACACGCATAAAGCCGGCGAGGCACACGATCTCGATTCGGTTGGCACGCAGGATTTCGTCGAGTGCCCGTTCAAACGCTTCGCGGTCTTCGCCGAACTCGCGATGATCGATCAGCGCGGTCGCAACGCCGTGGCCGCGTGCGTGGCCGAGGCCGGCGGCGTCGGCGCGGTTTGAAACGACAAGCGCGATCTCGGCCGGATAGTCATCGGTCTTTGCGGCCTCGATCAGCGCCGCCATGTTCGAGCCGCGGCCGGAAATAAGCACTGCAACCCGCTTCTTGACCATTGCTCACCGGGTGAGATCGAGGCGGCCGCGAAAATCGATGCGCGCCTCTCCGCGAGCCTTAATTACTTCACCCAATCGCACGACGCTCTCGCCGTGTGCCTGGAATACTTCGCTCGCCACCGCGGCCTTGTTGGCGTCGACGACGGCGATCATGCCGATGCCGCAATTGAACGTTCGCAGCATCTCCTGTTCGCCGACTTCGCCCGTGGCTGCGAGCCATTTAAACACCGGAGGGACGGGCACGCGGTCGAGGTCCACCACCGCGCAAAGTCCGCGCGGAATCACTCTTGGGATATTTTCGACGAAACCGCCGCCGGTGATATGGGCGAGCGCTTTCACCGCCTTGGTTTCGCGGATTGCGGCGAGGCATGAATTCACGTAGAGGCGCGTCGGCGCCAGCAGCGCTTCGCCGAGGGTTCGCGAGCCGTCAAAGGGCGCGGACGCGGCGAGAGACTGTCCGGATGCGGCGATGATCCGCCGAATCAATGAGAAGCCGTTGGCATGCGGACCGGACGAGGCGAGGCCGAGGACTTCGTCGCCAGGCGTGACGTCGGCGCGCGGCAGCAAAGCGTCGCGGTTTGCGGCGCCGACGGCGAAGCCCGCGAGGTCGTAATCATCGGCCTGATAGAGGCCGGGCATTTCCGCGGTCTCGCCGCCGATCA
>DATNNI010000385.1:0-4535 GCA_035601915.1 Xanthobacteraceae bacterium | reverse complement strand
GATGAAATCGTCGTTCGAGCAATTAAAGCGCTTCACCATGGCTTGGAAGCGCGGCACGTTGCGCTCGACAAGCTCGCGCGGCGTCAGCTTCTCGCGGTTCGCCGTCTGCAGCATCTTGATGCCGTGCTCGTCGGTGCCGGTGAGAAAGAACACGTCGAAGCCGTCAAGGCGCTGAAAACGCGCGATAGCGTCGGTCGCGATCGCCTCATAGGCGTGGCCGATATGCGGCGGACCGTTCGGATAGGCGATTGCCGTCGTGATGTAATAGGGCGTCGCGTTCCCGACAGACGCTTTTTTGGGCTTTTCGTCGGATTTCGGTTTGGGTTTGGAGGCCATTGCCGAGCGTTTACGCGATTTCATTTTGACGTGGATGGCCGGGCGAAAGGGCGTTGACGCCCGTTCGACGGGCTATGCCCGGCCATGAAGCGTTGGCGCCTAGGTATCAACGGCGCGTCGCCTCGGCAAGCAGGCCGAAAATGCTGAAGACCAACGGTTTTCGCTCTAAATTGTATTCAAGGGCGTCCCGCGCCGCTTGATTGATCCGTTGCCATGCGCCGGCAAGCTGCGCGAGGCGGGAAAGATCGCCGGTACCACGATCAAGCCGCCGCGACATCCAGGCATTGACCGTATCCAAAAAGGCGCCGAGCGGTCTCGCGTCGGTGCCGGCCAGCGCCTCGCCCAATTCATGCAGGGCATTCGCATTGAGCGCCGGCAGGCGGTCGAGTTCGCCCAGTGCGTGACGGCGGAGCGCCAACATGTCTTCGTCAAGGAATTCGAGCGCGCGGCCGACGCTGCCGTCGCCCGCAGCCGCCGCCGTGCGGATGTCCGGATCGTCAGCCCGCCCTCCGACTGCCGCGGCAAGCGCTGCGGCCACGTCGGCCTGGGCGACCGGGCGCATGTTCACCACGCAGCAGCGCGAACGCAGCGTGGGCAGTACGCGCGCCGGCGAATGAGACACCAGGAGCAGGAGTGAGCGCTGGGGCGGTTCCTCCAGCACCTTGAGCAGCGCATTGGCGCCAAAGCGATTGAGCTCGTCGACCGCATCAACCAGCGCAATGCGCCAGCCGCCCTCCGCCGACGTGTTGCCGAAAAACGTCACGGTGCGGCGGACGTCATCGACCGCGATCTGCTGGCGCATCACGCCTTTTTCATTGGGCGTGCGCTCGATCACGAGCAGTCCGGGATGCGCCCTGGCCGCCATGCGGCGGGCGGCCGAGTGCTCGGGATCGATCGCAAGCGACTTCGCTGCCCTCACTTCGGAGGCGTCCGCATCCGGGTGAGCGAGCACATACCGCGCCATACGGTATGCAAGCGTTGCTTTGCCAATGCCCTTCGGGCCCACGAGCAGGAACGCGTGCGGCGGCTTTGCGCTTCGATACGCGGCAAGCAGCATGGCCTCGGCTTCGGCGTGGCCGAACAAGGACGCCGCCGTATGCGGCGCGGCTTCCTCGTCGTCGTCATCAGTCGCTTCGCGGCTCATGGCTCGGCTTGTTCCAACGCGGCCACCGGCGGCTGCAATTCGAATTTTTTGCAAACCGCCTGCCAAATCCTTTTCGCGACCACTTTCTTTGCGGCGCGCGCGTCAATCAGCACGCAGCGTTGCGGCTCGATCTTGACGAGCGCGTGATAGGCGGCGCGCAGCTTTTGGTGAAACTCGAGTTCCTCGGCTTCGAAACGGTCCGGGGATTTGCCGCGGCGGCGGCCGGCGGCGCGCTTTAGTCCGGTTTCCGCCGGGACATCGAGAACAAGCGTCAAATCCGGCAGCAGGCCCCCGACCGAAACGCGCTCAAGCGCGTTCATGAAGCGATGATCGACGCGACCGAGAATCCCCTGATAGACGCGCGTTGAATCCACGAAACGGTCGCAGATGACCCATTTGCCCTCGGCCAGCGCCGGCTGAATGGTGCACTTGATATGATCGTCGCGGGCGGCGGCAAACAGCATCGCCTCCGCTTCTGGCCCGAAAGGCTTTGCCGCGCCGGACAGCAACACATGGCGGATGATTTCGGCGCCCGGCGATCCTCCGGGCTCGCGCGTTTGCACCACCGAAATCCCCAGAGATTGAAGCTCACCGGCCAGCGCCGTCGCTTGCGTCGACTTGCCGGTGCCCTCCCCGCCTTCAAAAGTGATGAACTTCCCCCGCATGCCGTATCTCGATGGGCTAAATCCGACGGCCGTACAAGCGGATAAGAGGGTTCGGGCCGGCCGCGGCCGCGCGTGCCGGGCGGATATAAGCGCAAAATAGGACCGCCGCCATCAGCGGCGCGAACGGCCAAAAATAGATTAGAGGCGGTTCACGCCGGCGCGAAATAAGCCAATCATCAATTCCGTTGCCGCATCCATGGCGCGCCGCGTCATGCTGCCGGGCCCGACATCGTCCGCAGCCTGGAGCGGCACTTCGAGTGCAAGGTTCTCGCCGCGCCAAACTCTGAGCTTGCCGATGTTCTGCCCTTTGCTGACCGGCGCCGGTATCGGCCCGTTATAAACGACGCGCGCGATCAAATGCTCGCCGCCGTTGCGCGGCATCATCACGCTGATCGTTCCCGGCCCAACGAGCGGAACGTAGCTTGTGTCGCCGCCAAAGACTTTGGCCTCACCGATGGACTGGCCCTCGGCAAACAGGATGCGTGCCTCGAATCCGTGAAAGCCAAAATCGAGGAGCTTGCGCGCCTCGTCCGCGCGCTCTTTGTCCGATCTGGCGCCGGTGACGACGGCGATCAAGCGAAAATTGTCCACGACCGCCGAGCCCACGAGGTTAAATCCCGCTTCGCTGGTTTCGCCGGTTTTCAATCCGTCGGCGCCGATGCCCATGGCAAGAAGCGGGTTGCGGTTCTGCTGGCGGATTTTGTCCCAGGTGAACTCGCGCTCGGCGAAATACGGATAAAACTCCGGATAGGTCTGCATGATGTGGCGCGCGAGTTGCGCGAGCTCGCGCCCAGTCACGCGCAGGTTTGGCTCGGAGTAGCCGGTCGCGTTGGTGAAGTTTGATTTCTGCAGGCCGATTTCACGCGCGCGCTTGGTCAGCAAGGCGCCGAACGCGGCCTCGTTGCCGGCGACGCCCTCGGCGATGGCGATGCAAGCGTCGTTCGCCGAGTCGACAATAATGCCGTGGATCAGATCGTCGAGACTGATGCGGCTGTGGATCGCTGCGAACATGGTGGATCCGTGCGACGGCGCCCCACCCTTGCGCCAGGCGTTTTCGCTGACGGTGAATTCGTCGGTGAGTTTCAGGCGGCCTTGCTTGATTTCATTGAAGACGAATTCGAGCGTCATCAGCTTGGCAAGGCTCGCCGGCGCGACCAGTTCGTCACCGCCTTTTTCGAACAGCACGCTGTTGCTATCGGGATCGAGCAAGAGCGCGTTGGGTACGCTGGTCTGGAAGGTGTCGTCCTTCCTCACGGTCATGTTCGAAGCGGCCTGCGCAAAGGCCATCGCGGCAGCTAAAATGGCCGCCGCCAGATATGCTCTCGCCAACACGTCGCGGATTGTCCGCAAGTCCGCCTCCGCGCAAACCCCTACGCTCAGCGATTGGCACGCGGCTTTGGAATGCGCAATAGCAAGCGGAAAGCGCCGTAGCTGTACGGCGATGCCGCATCCGGATGCGTCGTGCGGTGGGTTTAGTAGAGCCCGCGGCCGTAGAGCACTTGCTCGGCGCCGCCTGTTGGGTGCAGCGGCGCCACGAAAGAGGCGCGCCGCACCGGGATTGTTTCCGCCGCCGCATCATTCGCCGACATGCTGGCCAAGCGCGGCCCGCGTTCAACCGGCGTCAAGGTAGACGGCACAAACGGTTTTGCGTCGGCAAGCTTGACCGAGTTCGGCGACGGCGCCGGTTCGTCCTGACGCAATGTCGACGCGAGCACGCGGTCGTCCGAGCCCACCAGCGGCGCCCGTCCGGCATATTCGACCCGGACCCAGGCGGTGCCGTTGTTCTGAAAGCCCAAGAGCTGCGAGGTCCGCACCGACACATCGATAATCCGATTGCCATGATACGGGCCGCGGTCGTTGACGCGCACGATGATGGAGCGGCCATTGGAAAGGTTCGTCACGCGCGCGTAACAAGGCAATGGCAGTGTCGGGTGCGCAGCCGATATGCCGTTGAGATCGAAGACCTCTCCGTTGGCGGTTTGACGGCCATGGAAATCCTCGCCGTACCAAGAGGCGAGACCGTCGGCGCGGTAACTCGGGTTTTCTTCCGGGACATAAACGCGTCCGGCGACGGTGTACGGGGCCCCTACCCGATAGACTCCGCCTCCTTTGGGAACAGTGTCGCCATAGCTCACCACGCGCGGGCTCGCCGAGACGCCGTAATACGGATCAACCTTGCCCGAGCAATTGGCCAGCAACAGGCCCAATGCAGCGCAGGCGCCAACTGGCGCAACCACCCGGCATGCCGCGCTTACCCGCCCCAGCATTCGTCCCCGATCCCCTAGCCCGATATTTATCGAATCCGAGCGTGGTCACATTGTGGCGAAAATGCGCAGGGCGAAACTCATTGGTAAACGGAAAGTTTCCGCCCGCTCGGTCGGAAACCGAGC
>DATNNI010000384.1:0-4234 GCA_035601915.1 Xanthobacteraceae bacterium | reverse complement strand
TCGGCGGAGAGCATGACCGCGTCGGCGCCATCGAAAATGGCGGTGGCGACGTCCGAGACTTCGGCGCGGGTCGGCACCGGGCTCGAGATCATCGATTCCAGCATTTGGGTCGCGACGATCACGGGTTTGCCGGCGCGGCGACAGGCGCGCGTCATCTCCTTTTGTACGCCGGGGACCTTCTCCAGCGGCATTTCAACTCCCAAATCGCCGCGCGCCACCATCAGCGCGTCGGCAAGGTCAAGAATCTCGTCGAGTCGCGAGACGGCCTGCGGCTTCTCGATCTTGGCCATCACCGCCGCGCGGCCGCGGGTGATTTTCTTTGCTTCGGCGACGTCCTCGGGGCGCTGGATGAACGACAAAGCGACCCAGTCAATCCCCGCATCGAGCGCGGCTTCGAGGTCAGCGATATCCTTCGGCGCCAAAGCGGCGAGGGGCACCACGGTATTAGGCAGGCTTACGCCCTTGCGGCTCGAGACTTTGCCGCCGACGTTCACTTGCGCGACAATCCGCCGGGGCTCGACCACTGCGGTGGTGAGCCGCAGCTTGCCGTCGTCGATCAGCAAAGTGTCGCCCGGCTGGATGGCGGCAAAGATCTCCGCATGCGGCAAGTTCACCCGCGTCGAGTCGCCGGGCGCCGGATCGGTGTCGAGCACGAAATCCTGGCCGGCATCGAGTTGGGCAGACTCATTCTTGAAGTTGCCAAGCCGCAATTTCGGACCCTGCAAATCAACCAGGATGCCGATCGGCCGATTGCGCTCCGATTCGATGGAGCGAATGGTCTGCACGAGCTCGCGCATCTTGTCGTGGGCAGTGTGGCTCATGTTGATGCGAAATACGTCGGCACCGGCCTCGAATAACTTGCCGATCATGCTCCGGCTGGAAGAGGCCGGTCCGAGCGTCGCCACCAGTTTGGTGCGCCGACGCCGCCTCATCGATTTCCCGGTGGTGCGATCGAGGTGGGGGCGCTTGGCGCGGTGCGGCCGGCCCCGGGCGTGGCTCGCGCGCCGTTAGCCGGCGCCGTCGGGGAGAGAGGATTATCGCCCGGCAAAGGATGCTGCGGGGCCTGTTCGCTGGATTCGGTAAGCTGGACCGTCCAGGCGCGCTGTTCGCCGGTGTCGACCTCGAAAAAGCCAGTGCGGTCGAAGCCGCGCGCCAGGCAATCCGCGATGCCCCGGATCGTGAACTCCTTGTCCCGGGTGCACATGACGGCCTGTCCCATCCATTCGCCGCCGCGATCGTAGTCGATCGCATAGACGTAATAGAAACGGGCTACGAGGTTGCCCTTGAGAATGGTCTCACACGTATGTGACGGCAAGTTCCACCAGCCTTCGGTCGTCCAGCCTTCAGCATCCTTGTAGCCGACGGCAACGCCGACGCGGCTCGCCGTGTTGTTGCACAAACGAAAATCCGCGGCTGCCGGTTCGGTGGTCGCGCTCAGAAAAAGCAACGTCGCCGCAAGCGCGAATAGCGCGGGCGTCGCTGCAATAACGAGCCCTCGAAGTCTGCGCCCTGTGCGCGAGCGACCGAGCAATGGCGCCCCCATCCCGAGATCGATCGCGTCCTTCATTGGCAGTTCAGAATCCGGTTATTGGCTATCTGTCAATAAGAATGGCGCGGAAGTCGGTGACGTTGGTGAACGTCGGACCCGGGCGAAACAGGTCGCCGATGCCATTGAAGAATCCCGTAGAATCGTTGTCGTCGAGAAAGGCGGCGGCATCTAGGCCGGCCGCCGTTGCCCGATCGAGCGTGCTCGGGTCGACGAAGGCGCCGGCCGGGTCGCTGCTTCGGCCGCCGCCGCCGTCGGTTCCATCCGTATCCGCCGCCAGCGCATAGACCCGCGCCGGGCCCCCCAGATTCACGGCAAGTGCGAGAGCATATTCCTGGTTGGGACCGCCGCGGCCTTTGCCGCGCAGCGTAACGGTCAACTCGCCGCCGGACAGGACCGCCGCGCGCCGGCCTTGCGCAAGGATCTCGCGAGCAAGCTGCGCATGCTCGCGGGCAATTTCGCGAGCCTCGCCCTCGAGGCGGTCGCCCAATACGATGCACTCGTAGCCGGCCGCTTGCGCTACCTGCGCTGCGGCGCGCAAAGCGTCGGCCGGCCGTGCCACAATCCGATAGTCGGCCCCGGCGAAGACCGCGTCGCCGGGCTTTGGCGTTTCGTTGGCGGGATCCGAAAGTGCGCGGATCACGGCTTCCGGGAGTGTGAGGCCGCGCCGCCGCACGATGTCTTGCGCGTCGGCAAGCGTCGACGGATCAGGCACCGTTGGCCCTGAGCCGATCACGGCCGGGTCATCGCCGGGAACATCGGAAATCGCCAGCGTCACGATTTTTGCCGGATGAGCGCGCTGAGCGAGTCGGCCGCCCTTGATGCGCGAAAGGTGTTTGCGGACCGCGTTCATCTCGCCGATCGCCGCGCCGCTTCTTAACAGCGCGCGCGTCGTCTCCTGCTTCTGTTCGAGCGTCAGCCCTCGCGCCGGCGCGATCCAATTGGCGGAGGCGCCGCCCGACAACAGGACGAGCACAAGATCGGCGCCGTCCACCGTATCCGCCATCGCAAGCACCCGCTTGGTCGCGGAGATGCCCGCCTGATCCGGTACCGGGTGTCCGGCCTCGATCACCGGGATATGCCGGGTCGGGCGGCCATAGCCGTGGCGCGTGACGCCGAGACCGGCAAGCCGCTCGCGCGGCAGGACGCCGGCATAGTGCGCTTCCGCGACCTCGACCATCGATCCGGCAGCCTTGCCGGCGGCAAGAATGACCAGCCGTCCTCGGCTTGGCGGTTCCGGAAGGTTCGGCGGCAGGCAAGCGGAAGGATGAGCGGCCCCTACCGCAGCGCGGAACAAAGATTCGAGCAGTTGTCGCGCTGAAATCGCCCGGGTGTCCGACATTGCGGCCATATGATTGCGGCGCGCAGGATAGCAACATGGCGCGCGCGTCTCTATCTTTGAAGCATCAATACGCCGCGGAGGACAACATGGCTACCGATGAGCAAAGCCGCCTGGAATTGGAAGCGGCGGTCTATCGCCGCCTGGTCGAGCATTTGCGGTCGCGGACCGACGTGCAGAACATCGACTTGATGAACCTCGCCGGTTTCTGCCGCAACTGCCTGTCCAATTGGATGAAGGAAGCGGCCGACGCGCAAGGCGTGCCGCTGACCAAGGAGCAAAGCCGTGAACGTGTTTACGGCATGCCGTACGACGAATGGCGCGCCAAACATCAGAAAGACGCTTCCGCCGAGCAAAAAGCGGCGTTCGAAAAAGCAAGCCAAAAGCATTGAAGTACGCGTTATGCGCCGCGCCTCCTGTGTAGTGCTGTGGATGAAGCGCGAAGCGCTTGACCGGAGCCACCGCGCCTTCGAATGGTCTGCCTGACTTATTGAAATTGTTCTCTCGCAAAGTCCGAACGGCGTATCGATCGGACTGTGCGCGGTCAGGAGTGCCCGATGGCAATTGCTGCAAACGCCGCCGCCAAGGACGATGAATCGCCCCGCCGCTTTGCCAAGGACCACTTGAAAGCGTTTGTCGAGCGAGTCGAAAAATTGGAAGAGGAAAAGAAGGCGATCGCGGACGACATCCGCGACGTGTATGCCGAAGCCAAAGCTACCGGTTTCGACGTCAAGGCGCTGCGTACCATCGTGCGGCTGCGCAAGCAGGACGTCAACGAGCGCAAAGAGTACGAAGCGGTTCTAGAGACCTATATGCACGCTCTCGGCATGGTGAACTAAGGTTCGCGCAGGCGAGATCGCGTTCTAGACTAATCGCGACACGGATTTTGAGCCTGCATCCGCAGGCCGCGCTGGCGCGCGACGCAAACAACTACGTCGGATGTTATTGGAGCTCGGCGGTGCGGAGCGGGTAGGTGACCGTAGATATGAACACGATCGCACTGCCGCTGAAATGATCGCTGGTAAGTCCGGACGCTGGATCAGCGGCAAATGTCATCAGCACTGAATTGGCGGGCTTCATCATCAGTGCCGACAGCGAACGGAAGTCGCGCACGCCAAGCTCGGTGATGTACAGGAAACGGTGGACGCTCGGTGACCATACGACTGCCCGTAACCAGGGATCGTCGAGGCGCATGGTGTTGGCGAGGATGCCTGACGATGTCTTCTTTGCGACTGTCAGTATGGCCGACGTCGGCCGCCCGGTGACGCGCTTTACCGCGATGGTCATTTCGTCGGCACCGGTACGGACTGCAACCGGGCCGGTCACAGTCGCTCGCGGCGTCGCCGTGG
>DATNNI010000383.1:0-4844 GCA_035601915.1 Xanthobacteraceae bacterium | reverse complement strand
ACGGCGAAACGCCGCTTGAGCAGCGCCTCGGCCTCGTCAGGCAGGAGATCGCGCACCCGCTGCGGCGCCGACCATTCGGTGTAATCGTTGTGAACGCGCGGCACCACTTCACGGATCTTGCGCTCCTCGCGCAGCCCGTCGTCGGCGGTCCGTAACGTATGATCGAAGATGACGACGCGCTTGGCGCCGCTTTCGGCTTTCACCAGCGCTTCCATCTCCGGATAGTAGGTGCGGCGCACCTCCTCGTCGTCGAAAAAGTCGGCGACCTTGGTGTCGTGCCGCACGAAGCGGAAGCCTTCGCGCTCAAGCACAAAATCCTTGGCGAACGGGCGGCCGTTGCGCAGCACCACCCGATGCGGATCGGGCTTGCCGCCGCGGGTGTCGGCCGTTCCGCCGGGCCCTGCCTCAGTGATGATTTTTTCGCCGGTATCGATGAGATAGTTCAGCGTCGCTTCGATCTGCGGAATGGTTTCCGGCGCCGCCGGCCGCTCGAGTACCTCGCTCATGGTCCGCTCCTTTGCGCTTCGCCGCGATAATTCTTATTCGCTTTGCAAGATAAACAAAGGCGGATGCCCCGGTAAGAGGCGGCGTTCATCAAGTTCGTCAATTCCGCCATGCTGTGGACGCCGGGCGCAACCATGGCGCGTCCTCCGAACGCTTATTCCGCGGATTTTCATTGCTATCGAAACGCATTTGCGAAGAAAGAATACCCTTGTCGAAAGGCCGTTACGAAAGACATCGCTTGGCAGCGTGGCTGTTGGCGTTGTTATTATGGCGTTTTGTTGCGAATACGCGCGGTGTGGATTTTGACCAGGCGTCGAAATAGTCGGTTCTTTCTCGGCGCGTTGCTTGCGGGAGCGCTCGCGGCCGCCTGCCCCTCTGCTGCCTTGTCGGCCAATTGCAAGCCAAACCACTTCCGGCCGACGGCGTTCCTACGCACAATGGGGCGCTGCAATTTTGATCCCGCGACGTTGAGCTTTCACGGCACGCCGGTCGACCAGGCGAGATGCCTGATGCGGGGCGTCGACGCGTCGCGAAATCTCGGCCCCGAGCTTGAAAGCCTGCCACCCGGGCTGGCCAACCGGGTCGGAGCCGACACTGCGCTGCCGCAACGGGAGCTCTTGAGCGCTTATCTATCGCGACAAGGCCTTGAATGGGATTTTGCTGCTTATCTGTGGCAGCCGCTGTCACGCGGCAACGACAACGACCCGGCCGCGCCGATGGCGCGTTATTTCGTCATCCACGACACCAGCGGACCGAACTATGGGTCACGATCGTTTCCCGCCGACATCGACGATACTTCGCGCATCAACGATCTCAGCCATTTCGAATGCTCCGACGGCCACGGCAAGGCGCATGTCGTCGTCAACCGTGTCGGCGGAATGCTGCTCAACCACGAACTCGCGACCCCTTGGCGCGAAACCAAGTTTGAACTTGGCGGGAATTTTTCCGGCGCGCTCAAGGGCTTGTTCCTGCACACCGAGCTGGTTCAGCCGCGCCGCAGCGCGTCGCGCCGGGGACGTGATGACGCGCTTGCTCCCAATCCCGGCTTTACCGCCGCGCAATACGACCGTTTGGCGCTACTCTACACCATCGCCAGCGTGCGCGCCGGACGCTGGCTCATTCCTGCTTTTCACGCCGCCCTCGACGCCGACATTCGCAACGGTCACGACGATCCGTTGAATTTCGACGTTGAAAGCTTTGCCGCAAGCCTCGACCGCCTTGTCGCCGCCTTGCAAGAACCCGTCCCGCTGCCGAACGCGGAGCCACCCGCCGCGGGGGCGACCCCGCCCTCCCCAGCCTATTCCCGAACCATTACCGCTCCGTCCGCGCTCGCTGCTATTGTCGAGCCGGACGTGCGTGCGCCGGGCGTTGCCGCGCCCGCGATTGAACCTCTGCAGCAGGTCGCGCGTGAGAGCGAGAGCACGGGTGAAGGCAAAACCGACAGAAGCGACGTCGCCGGCGCTCCGCATTGCCAGACGCTCTTCTTTAAAGGCCATCGCCGGCGCCTTTGCCGGTCTGATGTTGCCGAACATGGCCGGCGCGCGATCGTCCGGGCAGTTGCCTTTCGATCAGTGGATCGCCGAGTTTGGCGCCAAAGCTACGGCGCGTGGAATTACGGAGGAAACCTACGCACGGGTCATGCGCGGTTTACGCCCTGACCGGACCGGGCTCGAGGCGATCCACAGCCAGCCGGAATTCACCGAACAGCTCTGGCAGTATCTCAATCGGCGCGTCTCCGACTGGCGCGTTATCACCGGCAAGCAAAAGGCCAAAGATTACGACGCGCTCCTTGCGCGCATCGAACGCGATTTCGGCGTCGAGCGCGGCGTCGTGCTCGCGGTGTGGGGGATTGAATCGAGTTATGGCGATCCGGTCGTCCAGGAACGCTACATGCGCCCGGTCATTCCGTCGCTGGCGACGCTGGCCTGGGCCGAGCCGCACCGCCGCCCCTACTGGGAGCAGGAACTCATCAACGCGCTGACGATCGTTCAAAACGGCTGGAGCACGCCCGCCGAGATGGCCGGCTCCTGGGCCGGCGCGATGGGCCACACCCAGTGGATGCCGGAAGTCTGGCTCCATGCCGGGATCGATTACGACCACGACGGTAAGATTTCCCCATTCGGGCCGCCTGACGACGCCTTGGCTACAAGCGCCAGATTTTTTGTCGAGCGCGGCAAATACCGGCGTGGCGAACATTGGGGCTACGAGGTGCGCCTGCCGTCAGGCGCGGGCCGTGCCGCGCGCAATTATACGGAGTGGGAGAAACTCGGCGCCGTCCGCGCCGACGGCGAGCCGCTGCCGGACACGAAAACAAAAGCGCGGGCATGGATACCGGTCCCCGGCGGCCCCGCCTTCCTGATCGGACCGAATTTTACCGCCATACACAGTTACAATCCCTCGATGAATTACACGCTCGCTTTGCTGCATCTCGGCGACCGCATCATGGGCGGCGGCGAATTCGTGCAAAAGTTTCCCGGCAGCGAACGCGCCCCAACGCTGGCGGAGGTGCAGGAAATTCAGCGGCGGCTTACCGCACTCGGTTTCGACACCGGTGGCACCGACGGCCGCGCCGGCAACGACACGATGGTAGCGGTACGCAACTTCCAGCGGCAAAACGGCATCGACCCCACCGACGGCTATGCAGGCGTGGGACTTCTGGCCCGCTTGCGTCAGGGCTCGTGATGCGCTCCGATCAATGCTATCGCTGCGCCACCAAGGAGCCCGTGAATGTCCCCCTCGTCGTCCGCGAGCGCGAAACCCACAAATAAATCGCTTGCCGCCGATGCGTCGATAGCCGCGCTTGAACGCCCGCGACCGGCCGGCGTCAATGCGCCCGCCTTCGGCAGCGACGTCGTCGCCGAGACGCTGCGTGCGCTCGACATTCCGTACATCGCCGTCACGCCGGGCGCGAGCTATCGCGGACTGCACGACAGCATTGTCAATTATCTTGGCAATGCCACTCCGCAGATGCTGCTTTGCGTGCACGAGGAAGCCGCGGTTGCGATCGCGCACGGCTACGCCAAGGTGACCGGTACGGCGCTGGCGGCGGCGGTGCATTCGAATGTCGGGTTGCAGCACGCCACCATGGCGATGTTCAACGCCTGGTGCGACCGCATGCCGGTGCTGGTGCTCGGCGCCACCGGGCCGGTCGACGCTGTCAAGCGCCGGCCGTGGATCGACTGGATCCACACCGCGCGCGATCAGGGCGCCCTGGTGCGCGAATACACCAAATGGGATGACCAGCCGGCTTCGGCCGGGGCGGCGCGCGAAGCGCTGCTACGCGGCACCTGGATCGCCAACACCGCGCCGCAAGGACCGGTCTACATCAATCTCGACGCCGAAATGCAGGAGGCAAAGCTCGCCGAGCCGCTGCCGGTGATCGACGCGGCGCGCTACATGCCGCCGATCGCGACCGCCGCGACGGCGGAATCGCTGCGCGAAGCCGCGGCGCTGCTGAAATCGGCCAAGGAGGTGGTGATTTTGGCCGGACGCGCCTCGCGCCGCGAGGCGCCCTGGCAGGCGCGCATTGCGCTTGCCGAAGCGCTTAACGCCAGCGTCGTCACTGATCTCAAAATTGGCGCGAGCTTCCCGACCGATCATCCCCTGCATGCCGGCGCGCCGCGCGACGTGACGCTCGACACCATACCGGCGCTGCGCAACGCCGACGTGATCTTGAGTCTCGATTGGGTCGATCTCGCCGGCGCATTGCGCGGCCTGGGCCTTGCGCCGTCAGCAAAGATCATCCAGGTCTCGCTCGATCATCGCATCCACAACGGCTGGAGCATGGACCATCAGGCGCTGCCGCCGGTCGACCTTTTCCTTTCCGCCGATCCGGACCTCGTCGTGCCGGAGCTGGTGCGCGAAATCGGCGGCGGCCGTCCGCGCGTCGCCAAAGAGCGGCCGGCGCCTGCCCCCGATCGCGAGCCGGAAGGTTTTACCAACGAGCACATTGCGCGCACGCTGCGCAAAGTTCTTGGCGAACGGCCGACCAGCCTGACCCACCTGCCGCTGTCGTGGGAAGACCGCTGGTGGCCGTTCCGTCATCCGCTCGATTTTCTCGGCTCCGACGGCGGCGGCGGCGTCGGCGGCGGTCCCGGCATTTCAGTCGGCGCGGCGCTGGCTTTGAAAAACTCCGGCCGGCTGCCGGTCGCGATCTGCGGCGACGGCGATTACCTCATGGGCGTCACCGCGATCTGGACCGCCGTGCATTACAAAATCCCGGTCCTGTTCGTCATCGCCAACAACCGCTCGTTTTACAACGACGAACTGCACCAGGAGCGCATGGCGCGGATGCGCGCGCGCCCGGTAGAGAACAAATGGATCGGTCAGCGTATGGCCGA
>DATNNI010000382.1:0-2330 GCA_035601915.1 Xanthobacteraceae bacterium | reverse complement strand
TTTAAGACGAATCCGGAGCCCAAACCGACGACGAGGTTCGTCCCCGTTTGGAACGCCTCAATTTCGTCGCAGGCCAATCGGTGGCGCTTCGCGATATTCAACGCAACAGGAAGCCAATTCGATGATTTGGCGCGCCAGGCGCGAAATGGCTCACCTTCCCTTAGCGCCGGAAATTCAAGCATCGGCGCTGACGATCAGGTTCGAAGTAGCGCGGCGGTCAGCTTGCCGTAGCCGGTGATCGTCGGATGATTCGTGTCGAGCGGATGTTTGTGCAAGGCTATCACGACAATTACGGCCGCGCCGGCGGCCTCGGCGGCTTGAATGCCAGCCGGAGCGTCTTCGAACACCAGGCAGTCCTCGATTTTTTGCCCTAAAAGCTTTGCTCCCAGCAAGAAGCAATCGGGCGCAGGTTTGCCGTGCTCGATATCCTCGCCGGTCACCAACACGGCCGGCGGCGGCAAGCCCGCGGCTTCAAGACGCCGCAGGGCGAGCCCGCGCGGCGACGACGTCACGATGGCCCATCGATCGGGCGGAAGAGAAGCGAGAAAGTTCGCAGCGCCCGCTATCGCTTCTATGCCTCCCACATCCTCGATTTCGGCAAGAAGGATCGCCTGAACCTCGACGTGGGCATCGATACCCGGCAGACCAAGCCCGGTGATGACATCGATGCCGCGCACGCCGTGAATGCGCGGAAGAAACGTGGCGACGTCGAGACCGTGGCGTTCAGCCCAAGCGGCCCATACGCGTTCGGCCGCCGCGACAGAACTGATGATCGTGCCGTCCATGTCGAACAGCAGCGCGCCGAAGGTGCGCTTGAAGAGGGTGCTCTCGCTCATGACGGGGTCGGTACCGCGAAGGTCGCCTTGAAGCAACTCGGCGGGAACGCAGCGTATACGACCAATGCGCATTTCGCGGGACATGGCGAAGCGTTCAGTGACTATCGCTGAACTTCATCATCACCAGCCCAGCAATGATGAGCGTCGCGGCCATGACGCGGCCCGCCGTTGCTTGCTCGCCGAGGATCGTCACGCCGATCAGGAACGCGCCGATGGCGCCGATGCCTGTCCAGATCGGATAGGCGGTGCTCAGGGGAATCGTGCGCATCGCGAACGCGAGCAAGCCGACGCTTCCAAGCATGGCGATGAGGGTGATGACGGCTGGCCACGGCCGCGTGAAGCCATCGGACTGCTTCATCGCGAAAGCCCACGCAACTTCCAGAAAGCCGGCGATAACGAGACTGATCCAGGCCACGGGCGAACCCCCATAAGAAGGGCCGGGCCGTCCCGGACTTGGACCCTGGCGAGGGGGAGGACGTTGCCTCACGCGATCGAGATAGGGCGTCTCGCCTAAGAATCCAATCGGTGGCTCCCTCGTAATCCCATGCGAGGGCGAGCGGGCGCCGCCGCCGCTCGGCGCCACGCCAGGCACCGGCCACTTTTCGCGGGTTTTCAACCTTTCGGAGTGAAAATTCGTGGCAAAGCCAGCGAAAATTCGACTGTATTGCCGCTTCGGCGCGGTCAGACGTCGTTGATGCCGCCGCCCACGAGGAGCTCGGCGCCGGTCACGAACGTCGCGTCCGCCGCCAGGAAGAGGACCGCCGCGGCGACTTCCTCGGAAGTGCCCATGCGCTTCAGCGTGACCTGCGACGTAATGCTATCCTTGAAGCCCTGGATCTGCTCCTGCGTCAGACCGCTTTTTCCGAAGATTGGGGTCTCGATCGGGCCGGGACTCACAGTGTTCACCCGGATGTTGCGAGGCGCGAACTCCGCCGCGAGCGTCCGGCCGAATGAGCGGAGCGCGGCCTTGGTGGCCGAATAGACACTCGCGCCGGCCAATCCCGACGAGGCCGCGGTAGACGCGGTCAGAACGATCGCGCCACCGTCTGGAATCACCGGCGCCGCGTGTTTGATGATGAAATAGGCGCCGCGCACATTGATATTGAACTGTCTGTCGAAAAACGCCTCATCCACGCTTTCGAGTGGCCCGAATGCTCCGATGCCGGCATTCACGAACAGAACGTCGATCCGGCCATGCTTCGCTTTCACCTGATCCACCAAGGCCTTGCTCGCCTTCGTATCGGCCTGGTCGGACACGACCACTTCGATACCCGGAAGGTCCTTGCGGGCGGTTTCCACGGTCTTGGCGCTTGAGCCCGTGACGATGACGGTCGCGCCTTCCGCCTGGAACAGTTTGGCCGTCGCCGCGCCTATGCCGGTGGTTCCGCCGGTGATCAGGGCGATTTTGCCGTGGAGCTTTGCCATTAGGGAGGTCCTGCCTTGGTTGGTCATCGCACAATGATGACGAAGCCGAATACACGATTGTTTCAAAAA
>DATNNI010000381.1:0-2815 GCA_035601915.1 Xanthobacteraceae bacterium | reverse complement strand
GTCGCCGCGAGCGTTTCACGGACCAGCGCCGGCACGTTGGAGCGGTCAAACTGAATCGACGACAGGTTCACCGCGACCGCGATCTCGCCCGGCCAGCGGCGGCACTCGAGGCAAGCCTTGTAAAGAACCTGATTGCCGATCTCGACGATCAGTCCCATTTCTTCGGCGACCGGAATGAACTCCGCCGGCGAGACCATACCGCGATCGCGATGCGGCCATCGCAGCAGCGCTTCGCAGGCGACGATGCGTTTGCTCTTTAGATTAAACAGCGGCTGATAGTAGAGTTCGAACGCCTCGGTCTCGAGCGCCTTGCGCAAGTCGAATTCCAGATTTCTTCGCGCCTGCGCATTGGATTCCATCTTGGTCTCGAACCAGCGCCAGGTGCCGCGTCCGTCGGACTTGGCCTGGTAGAGCGCGAGGTCGGCATTGCGCAAGAACTGATCCGGATCGAGCTGCGTCTTGGCCGCCGCGATGCCGATGCTCGCGGTGACCACGACCTTATGGCCGTCGAGATCGTAGGTGCCGCCGAGCGTGTTCAAAATGCGCGCGGCGAGCGCTTCACCCTGTTCGAGCGATTTCAACGGCGCCTGCAACACGACGAACTCGTCGCCGCCGAACCGGGAGATGACGTCGGCGTCGCGAATCGAACAGCGCAGGCGCTCGGCGACCGCTTCCAGAAGCATATCGCCTCTGGTGTGGCCCAAAGTATCGTTGACCTGCTTGAACTGATCGAGATCGATGAAGTGGATGGCGCACATATTGTCCGGGCGCCATTCGCCAAGTGCGCGTTCCATGCGGTCGCGCAACACGGTGCGGTTTGGCAGGCCGGTAAGCGCGTCGAACCGGGCCAAATGACTGATCTTGGCTTCCGCTACCTTGCGTTCGGTGATGTCCTCCGTCAGCACGACCATGCCGCCGTTTTCCATCGGCTGCACGGTGAACTCCAAGGTCTTGCCGTTGAGTAATCCGACGGTGAACGGGGCGTCCTCGCTGTTAGACAGCCGCGCGTCGAGGCGAGCAAGCAGTTCGTCGGCGCTATCGCCGGAAATCAAACTCGCCTTCACCACGCTCTCGACCCAGGCACGCGCGCTCAGGCCTTTCAGTTCCGTATCCGGCGCCAGTCCCATCTGCTTGTTCAGCTTCTGATTGGACACCACGATGAGCCGCTTGGAATCGAACATGCACAGGCCGTGGGGCATGTTGTTGAGCGCGGTATCGAACCGCTTGGCGAGCAGCGACATGTCGCGCGAGGTGATGACGGCATCAAGCAGCGTGAGCCGCAGCTTCTCGGCGATCAACTTCAGCGTCAGAAAGAACGGAATCAGCAGGCCGGCGAAAACCCAGTGGAAGGCGCTGCCGTACAGCAGCAGGGCCGCCGTCATCGGCGCCCACGCGCATACAATCTGCACCACCACGAAACGGGCGCTGCCGAAGTTTCGCCCGAATATGCCCATCGTATACGCGATGGTCATCGAGAAGCTGACCAGATGCGCGAACGGATCGTGCGTCCAGGCAAACGCGGCGTAGCACCAGAAGCCAAGAATCGCGACTGACGCCGAGGCGCCCGCGGCGTAGCGGAATTCCCAGCGGCGGGCGATCTCCGACGTCTTGACCGTTTCGCGGGCGCGCGCGTAGGCGCGCATCACCAATGCGCGGGCGGCGCCAACGACGAGCACCGCCAAGGCGCAGTACAAGAGAACGGGTTGGCCGGTCTTCCAGTAAGTCAGAAGAATCGAAACAGTGACGAAGATGCTGCCGGTGATAAGAGTCCGGGCGTCCTGAAAAAGCGAATCGACGAGCGGAAGATAGATTTCCGCCGGCAGCGCATCGTGTCCGGATTGGCGAGCGCGCAACGCGAGACTCATTTTCCTGCTACCGTCAGCAAACCCAAAAAGCCGAAAATGCCACTTGGCAATATGACTTAAAGGTGTCTCCACCAAGTAAATGTGAAAGTCGACTTTCTGAATCCGATCAAGGCATTAACGAAACCGGGGCGGCGTTAGGACGGTGTTATCCACGCGGCGCCGCCACGCCGGTTGTCTGCCGGTCGCGCGAGGAGGGGACTGCGCGCAACGCGCGAATTCGGTGACGGTTTCTTAACCGTACCAGCCCGCTAGACGAGCTACCGGATTTTCTGGAAATCGCCGTGCCGGCCTAATCCACCCTTGAAACGGGTCGCGCCGTCGACGCCGTCTTCGATGAGCGCCTCGCGGCCGTTGTACCACTCCTGAACAAGTGCATCGCGCACCGGCAAGCCGTGACTCTTGATCGCGGAACGGCGGTCGGCGCGCGCGCAAACTTGCGGAAAGCGCGCGATTTCGTGCGCGAGTTCCTCCGCCTTCCGCCGGGCCTCGCCTTTGGGCGTGAGGTATTCGCACAGGCCGATGCTGAGACACTCTTCTGCCGGAACTTTTCGTCCGGTCAGGATGATTTCCAGCGCCCGGCCCTGGCCGACAATGCGCGGCAGCCGCACGGTGCCGCCGTCGATCAGCGGCACGCCCCAGCGGCGGCAATACACCCCGAAATAGGAATCTTTAGCCATTACACGAAAATCACACCACAGGCCGAGTTCCATCCCGCCGGCGACCGCGGGTCCCTCGATCGCCGCGATGACCGGCTTGTCCAACTCAAGCCGGGACGGCCCGAGCGGCCCGCGTGGAATTTCTCCGCCATTGCCGCGCGGTCCCGCAGGCGGGATGTCGAGCTCGCCGAGCGGATAATCGGCATTCAGCGACGAGACATATTTGAGGTCCCAGCCGGCGCAAAACGAACCTCCGGCGCCGTAAAACACTGCGACGGACGCGTCCTTATCTGC